>NZ_LZIX01000154.1:0-16458 GCF_001666955.1 Mycobacterium sp. E735
CGCACTGCTTTTCGCCGTGGCCGCTATCGCGTCGTTTCCAATCGACGCCATCAGCGACCGCGGCACGCGCATGCGGGTCCACGCGACGGGCGTGGGCGCGCCCTTCTCGGACAGCACCGTGACCACGGCCTCCCCGATACCCAGCGACGTCAGCGCCGATTCCAGGTCGTAGACATCGGTTTTCGGATACGTCCGCACGGTCTTGCTCAGCGCCTGTTGATCGTCGGGGGTGAACGCCCGCATGCGCGTGCCGCGGTCGCTGATGGCGTCGATTGGAAACGACGCGATAGCGGCCACGGCGAAAAGCAGTGCGCTGCAGCAGAAATACGGTCAGACGATCGAGCAACCGGCGCAGCCCCAGGCCGGTGCGCCGGATCCTCAGGCCCAGCCGCCGCAGGCCCAGCCGCCGCAGGCCCAGTCCGACTACCCACCCGTCCCGGCGAACGAGCCGCCGCCGCCGATGCCACAGCCGGCGGAGCCGAAAGGCCCCGCCATGTGGGAGGAGGTGCTGAGTAACCCGACGGTGAAAAGCGGCATCAACACGGCGATACGCGAGATCACCAAAAACATCTTCGGCACCGGCCGCCGCCGCCGGAAGTAGGGGCTAGCTGCCGCCCAGCTTCTTGTAAAAGCTGCCGACGATGGGCGCGACGATAGCGCGCGGGGCGTACCCGCTGGCCACCGACATCGCCTTCGACGTCAGGCCCGGAACCACCCGCATCTTGTTGCGCGCCAAGGCATCCAGCGACACCTGGGCGGTGTGTTCGGTGGAGATCCACAGGAATTCCGGCACCAGCCGCTCGACCAGCGACCGTTCGGCGTCGTCGGGCAGGTCGGTGCGCACGGGTCCGGGAGCCAGCAGCGTGACGTGCACGCCCGAGTGGCGCAGTTCGCCGCGCAGCGACTCGCTGAAGGTGTTCGCGAACGCCTTGCTGGCCGCGTAGGTGGCGTTGTAGGGAATCGGCGAATTGCCCGCTGCCGAACCGGAAATCAGGATCCCGCCGGCCCTGCGCTCGACCATGCCGGGCAGCACCGCCAACGTCAGGTCGTGCACGCCCAGCACATTCAGCTGCAGCTGGGCCTTCTCGCCATTGGGATTCAACGTCGCCACCGGGCCGAAGGTCGCGGTGCCGGCATTGGCGCACAGGATCGAAATGGGCCGGGCGGCCAGTTCTTCGCACAATTTCGCCCGTTCGCCAGGATCGGCGAGGTCGGCGGGGCGCACGTCGACGGTGACGCGGTACTTGTCGCTCAGGCGAGCGGCCAGTTCGTTGAGCAGGTCTTCGCGTCGCGCGGTGACGATCAGGCTGTGTCCGCGCGCGGCCAGTTCGGTGGCCAGCGCCTCGCCGATGTTCTGCGAGGCTCCGGTCACAACGGCACGCGCGTCTGGGCTGGGCGCGGGGATCGGCATGAGCCAATCGTAGACAGCGAGCGCGGCGAAGTCGGGCGCGGCGGGTCGGCTGCCAAACACATTGCAGCGATCGCGAGCGCGGCGAAGCCGGGCGCGGCGGGTCGGCTGCCAAACACATAGGCTGCCGGGCATGGGCCAGCCGTCGTCGCGTTCACTCACGCCGGTGCCGTCCCGGGTGGTGGCGTGGGCGCTATGGGATTGCGGCTCCACCGGCCTGAACGCGATCGTGGCAACCTTCGTCTTCTCGGTGTATCTGACCACCAGCGTGGGGGTGGGCATCTCCGGCGCCACCACGCCGGCAAGCTGGTTGGGGCGCGCCGCCGCCATCGCCGGGTTGACGGTCGCGCTGCTGGCGCCGGCCGTCGGCGTGTGGGTGGAGTCCCCACATCGCCGGCGGGTGGCCTTGAGCGTGTTGACCGCGTTGGCCGTCGCGCTGACGTGCGCGATGTTCTTCATCCACGACCGCCCCGGCTACCTGTGGGCCGGGCTGGTGCTGATGGGGGCTACGGCGGCCTGCAGCGACCTGGCCAGCGTCCCGTATAACGCCATGCTGCGCCAACTTTCGACGCCGCAGACCGCCGGCCGGATTTCGGGTCTGGGCTGGGCGGCGGGTTACGTCGGCAGCGTCCTGCTGTTGCTCGTGGTCTACAGCGGATTCATCTCCGGGCGGGGCTCCGGGCCGGATGCGACGCGTGGGTTCTTGCGGGTGCCCATTCACGACGGCCTTTACGTCCGCGAGGCGATGTTGGTCGCGGCGGCCTGGCTGGCGATCTTTGCCTTGCCGTTGTTGTTCGTCGCGCATCGGCTTCCCGACTCGGGCGAGATCTACGAGCCGACGAGCATGCTCGGTGGTTATCGCAAGCTGTGGAGCGAGGTCTCCGCGGAGTGGCGGCGAGACCGCAATCTGGTCTACTTCCTATTCGCCAGCGCACTTTTCCGAGACGGGCTGGCGGCGATCTTCGCGTTCGGCGCCGTGCTCGGCGTCAACGTGTACGGCATCTCGCAGGGTGACGTGCTGGTGTTCGGTGTGGTGGCCAGCGTGGTGGCGGCGGTAGGGGCGGTCCTGGGCGGGTTCGTCGATCACCGGGTCGGGTCGAAACCCGTCATCGTGACTTCGCTGGCCGCGATCGTCGTCTTAGGGCTCACCCTGATGCTGCTGTCCGGTTCGGTGGCGTTCTGGATCTGTGGGCTCCTGCTGTGCATGTTCATCGGGCCGTCGCAGTCGTCCTCGCGTGCCCTGCTGCTGCAGATGGCCAAACACGGCAGGGAAGGCGTCGCCTTCGGCCTGTACACGATGACCGGGCGGGCGGTCGCGTTCGTCGCGCCGTGGCTGTTCTCGGTCTTCGTGGACGTATTCGGCGCCGTGCGCGCCGGGCTGGGCGGCATCTCACTGGTACTGCTCGCCGGTCTGCTGGCCATGCTGGCGGTCCGGGTTCCGGCCCGCGGCGCCCTCGCGGCCGAACCGTCGGGGGGCGGTTAGCTCCTCGAGTCGCAGATCGTCAGGCCCACGCCGACGCGCTTGCTCATCTGGACACCGTCGACGGTGACCGAGCACGTGACGTTGTGGCCGATGTTGACGACCGTGACGTTGGCCGGGTGCACCGCCGCCTTGGACAGGCTGACCTCTTTGGTCCACGGCAGCGCGACGTTGAATTCGGTTTGGATCAGGTCGCCGGTGTCGATGTACATGATGCTGATCGCCCTGCCCTCGCCGGCCACGCTGTAGACGATGTCCTGCATCGCGGCCGGGCCGGTGGACTCGGTGGGCGTCGGGGAGCCGCCGGTGGGCGGCACCGGTGCCGGAATGCGCGGCGTCGACGTGCGGGTGGACGGGCTCGGCAGCGTCGGAGTCGTCTCCGGCATGGCGGGCAGCGGCGGGACGGCGGTCTGAGTCTTGATCGCGTCGTTCACCAGCACCAGGGCAATGACCAGGGCGACCACCAGCAGCACGGCGGCGCCGGCGACGATCCACAGCCACCGCGGCGGAGGTTTCGGGCCATCCGGCGGCGGGGGAGCCGACCCCGGGTGTTGTCCGGACGGAGGCAGCTCGTGCTGCCAGTACGCCGGCAACTCTCTGGTGGTGTTGGTCTCGTTCATGTTGGGTGCCCACGGCGGAGCCTGCCCGCCATAGGTGGGCGCGTAGGGCGCCTGATCGGCGTACGCGGGGTCGGCGGGCGGATACCACGGGCCCTGCGGTCCCGACCCCGGCAGAGAGGGGCTGAACCGGTCGGTGGGACGTGAATCGTTCATGTCCACCTCATGGATTGCAGAGTACCTGCGCCGGGCGCACGAACGGCGAATCACCTCACAGCGGTGACTCAGGGGCACTGGTTCCCGGCGGCCAGCGCGGCGACGGTCATCGCCCGCATCACGGCGCGCGACCGCGCGGTGCGGGCCGACTTTCCGCGCGACATGTCGGGGGATTTCATGCTGTGTGGCGTCGAATTGAGGAGGCCGAAGACCGCGTGGGCCGCCAGCCGGGCGTCGGCCTCGGCTAGGTCGGGGTCCAGCTCGCGCAGCACCCCGACCCACACCTCGACGTATTGGCGTTGCGCTTTGCGCACCTGTTTCTCGGCCGCTTCGGGCAGGTGCGCGAGGTCGCGGTCCTGGATGCGGATCAGGTCGGGCTCGCCGAACGCGAAGTCCAGGTGGAAGTCGATCAGCCCGTCCAGCGCCGTCGCCGCGTCGGAGCTGCGAGCCCGCACGCCGCGAGCGCCCGCGAGCAGGCGGGCGCTGATGCCCACCAGCAGCTCCACCAGCAGCGACTCCTTGTTGGGGAAGTGCCGGTAGATGGCGGGGCCGCTGACACCGGCAGCGGCCCCGATGTCTTCCAGCCGCACCGCGAGGAAGCCGCGCTCGGCGAACAGGCGCTCGGCGGCCGCCAGCAGCTGGAGACGCCGGTCGGATTTCAACTGGCTGCGTCGATTTGGGACATCCGGCGCGCTGGGTTGGCCGTCCGAGGTGGACGTTGTCATGACGAACCCCCGTCCGGTTGGTTAATCGTCACTAACTTAGCACGAGTCTTCGACCGGTTAACCTGCCCTAATGGACGGCGACGGCCCGGTCTTGCCGTCCCTGGACCGGGGGGATCGACGATGGTATTCTCACCCTGAGTTAATGGAGATTAACTCAAAAACCCCGCCCGACGGCAAGGAGGCTGCTGCGGCGATGGACAAGGTGGTGGCAACGGCCGCCGAGGCGGTTGCCGACATAACCGACGGGTCGTCTTTGGCGGTCGGGGGCTTCGGGTTCTGCGGCATCCCCGAGGCGTTGATCGCCGCGCTGGTCGAGACCGGCGTGCGCGACCTGGAGACGGTGTCCAACAACTGCGGCGGTTACGGCGTCGGACTGGAAGCGCTGTTGCACCACAAGCGAATTCGCCGGGCCGTCGCCTCGTATTTCGGTGACAACAGGGAATTCGCCCGCCAGTTCCTCGCCGGTGAACTGGAGGTGGAGCTCACCCCGCAGGGCACGCTCGCGGAGCGGTTGCGCGCCGGTGGCGCCGGCATCCCTGCGTTCTACACGCCCGCGGGCGTCGGCACCCCCGTCGCCGACGGCGGCCTGCCGTGGCGCTACGACGCTTCCGGCGGGGTGGCGGTGATGTCGCCGCCCAAGGAAACGCGCGAGTTCGACGGCGTGACCTACGTTCTCGAGCGGGCGATCCGCACCGACTTCGCGCTGGTGCACGCCTGGAAGGGCGACCGGCACGGCAATCTCGTCTACCGGGCGGCCGCGGCGAACTTCAACCCCGACTGCGCCACGGCCGGCAGGATCACCATCGCGGAGGTCGAGCATCTGGTCGAGCCGGGCGAGATCGACCCCGCCGCGGTGCACACGCCCGGCGTCTTCGTGCATCGGGTGGTGCATGTGCCGGACCCGGCCAAGCCGATCGAGAAGGTGACGGTGCGCCCGTGAGCTGGAGCAAGCAGGGCCTGGCCGCACGGGTGGCCGCCGAATTCGAGGATGGCCAATACGTCAACCTCGGCATCGGGATGCCCACGCTGGTGCCCAACCACATTCCGGCCGGTGTCACCGTCGTCGTACATTCGGAAAACGGAATCCTGGGCGTGGGCCCGTATCCGGAGCCCGAGGACGTCGACGCGGATCTGATCAACGCGGGTAAGGAGACGATCACCACGATGCCGGGCGCGGCGTTCTTCGGTTCCTCCGCCTCGTTCGGCATCATTCGCGGCGGACACCTCGACGTCGCCGTGCTGGGGGCCATGCAGGTCTCGGCCACCGGCGACCTCGCCAACTGGATGATTCCCGGAAAGCTGGTCAAGGGCATGGGCGGCGCCATGGACCTCGTCCACGGCGCCCGGAAGGTGATCGCGATGATGGAGCACACGGCCCGCGACGGCAGCCCGAAAGTCGTTGAGCGGTGCACCCTTCCGCTGACGGGTGCGGGATGTGTCAACCGCATCATCACCGACTTGGCCGTCATCGACATATGCGATGACGGTTTGCGCCTGGTCGAGACCGCCCCCGGCGTTTCGGTCGACGAGGTGCTCGACAAGACCGAACCGCCGCTTGTGCTGGCGAGGACCGGGAGGCATTCGTGAGTTCAGCAGTGATGACCGCGCCATCGTTCGCCGACGAGCATCGCCGGCTGGTAGCCGAGTTGAACGCCAAGCTGGCGGCCGCCGCGCTGGGCGGCAACGAACGCGCCCGCGAACGTCACGTCAGCCGCGGCAAGCTACTGCCGCGCGAACGGGTGGATCGACTGCTCGACCCCGGCAGCCCGTTCCTGGAGTTGGCCCCGCTGGCGGCCAACGGCATGTACGACGACGAATCCCCCGGCGCCGGAATCATCACCGGGATCGGCCGGGTGTCGGGGCGCGAGTGCGTGATCGTCGCCAACGACGCCACGGTCAAGGGCGGCACCTACTACCCGATGACCGTCAAAAAGCACCTGCGCGCACAGGAAGTCGCCCTGCAGAATCGCCTGCCGTGCATCTACCTGGTGGACTCCGGGGGCGCCTTCCTGCCCCGCCAGGACGAGGTGTTCCCCGACCGCGAGCATTTCGGCCGGATCTTCTACAACCAAGCGACCATGAGCGCCAAGGAGATTCCCCAAGTGGCCGCGGTCCTCGGATCGTGCACGGCGGGCGGCGCCTACGTGCCTGCCATGAGCGACGAGGCCGTCATCGTGCGCGAGCAGGGGACGATCTTCCTCGGCGGTCCGCCCCTGGTGAAGGCCGCCACCGGCGAGGTCGTATCGGCCGAGGAACTCGGCGGCGGCGACCTGCACTCGCGGGTCTCCGGTGTCACCGACCACCTCGCCGACGACGACGAGCACGCGCTGCGCATCGTGCGGGCCATCGCCGCGACCTTCGGCCCCCGTGAACCCGGCACGTGGGAGGTCCGGCCCGTGGTCGAGCCCAAGCATCCGCAGAGCGAGCTCTACGACGTGGTGCCGCCCGATCCGCGGGTGCCCTATGACGTGCACGAGGTGGTCGTTCGGCTGGTCGACGGCGGCGAATTCAGCGAGTTCAAGGCCAATTACGGCAAGACGCTGATGACCGCGTTCGCCCGCATCCACGGACACCCGGTCGGGATCATCGCCAACAACGGCGTCCTGTTCAGCGAATCCGCTTTGAAGGGCGCCCATTTCATCGAGCTGTGCGACAAGCGCAAGATCCCCCTGTTGTTCCTGCAGAACATCGCCGGTTTCATGGTCGGCCGCGACTACGAGGCCGGCGGCATCGCCAAGCACGGCGCCAAGATGGTGACCGCCGTGGCCTGCGCCCGGGTGCCCAAACTGACCGTCGTGATCGGCGGATCCTATGGCGCGGGCAACTATTCGATGTGCGGTCGGGCGTACTCGCCGCGCTTCCTGTGGATGTGGCCCAACGCCCGCATCTCGGTCATGGGCGGCGAGCAGGCGGCATCGGTGCTGGCGACGGTGCGCGGCGAGCAGCTCGCCGCGGCCGGTAAACCGTGGCCGCCCGACGAGGAGGAGGCGTTCAAGGCGCCCATCCGCGCGCAATACGAGGACCAGGGCAACCCGTACTATTCGACCGCCCGCCTGTGGGACGACGGCATCATCGATCCCGCCGACACCAGAACCGTTGTCGGGCTGGCCCTTTCGGTATGCGCCCACGCCCCGCTAGATCCGGTCTCCTACGGCGTCTTCCGGATGTGATGACCATGTTCGAGACCGTCTTGGTGGCCAACCGCGGCGAGATCGCGGTCCGTGTCATGCGCACCCTGCGCCGGCTGGGTATCCGATCGGTCGCGGTGTACAGCGACCCCGACGCCAACGCCCGCCATGTGCTCGAGGCCGACACGGCCGTTCGTCTGGGGCCCGCCGCCGCGCGGGAGAGCTACCTCGACATCGGGAAGGTGCTCGACGCGGCGGCGCGCACCGGCGCCCAGGCGATCCATCCCGGCTACGGATTCCTCTCCGAAAACGCCGAATTCGCCGCCGCCTGCGAGCGGGCCGGCGTGGTGTTCCTCGGCCCGCCGGCGCGGGCCATCCAGGTGATGGGCGACAAGATCACCGCCAAGAACGCGGTAGCCGCCTTCGACGTGCCGGTCGTTCCCGGCGTGGCCAAGCCCGGACTGAGCGACGACGAGTTGGTGGCGGCCGCCGAAGATGTCGGCTATCCGGTCTTGATCAAGCCCTCGGCGGGCGGCGGCGGCAAGGGCATGCGCCTGGTGGACGACCCGAGCCGGCTGCGCGACGCGCTGGTGGGCGCGCGACGGGAGGCCGCCGCGTCGTTCGGTGACGACACCCTGTTTCTGGAGCGATTCGTACTGCGCCCCAGGCATATCGAAGTACAGGTGCTCGCCGACACGCACGGCAACGTGGTGCACCTGGGCGAGCGCGAGTGCAGCCTGCAGCGGCGCCACCAGAAGGTGATCGAGGAGGCGCCGTCGCCCCTGCTCGACCCGCAGACACGCGCGCGTATCGGGGCGGCGGCCTGCAACACCGCCCGCAGCGTCGATTACGTCGGCGCGGGCACGGTGGAGTTCATCGTCTCCGCCGACCGGCCGGACGAGTTCTTCTTCATGGAGATGAACACCCGCCTGCAGGTGGAACACCCGGTCACCGAGGCGGTTACCGGCCTGGACCTGGTGGAGTGGCAGCTGCGGGTGGCCGCGGGCGAGAAGCTGGGGTTCGCGCAGGACGACATCGAACTGCGGGGCCACGCGATCGAGGCCCGGGTGTACGCCGAGGATCCCGCCCGGGGATTCCTCCCCACCGGCGGCCAGGTGCTGCAGGTATCCGAACCGTCCGGCGCCGGCGTGCGGGTGGACTCGTCGCTGCTGGCGGGCACGGTGGTCGGCAGCGATTACGACCCGATGCTGAGCAAGGTGATCGCCTACGGCGAGGACCGCGACGAGGCGCTCGCGAAACTCGACGCGGCGCTGGCAAAGACCGCAATCCTGGGCGTGCAGACCAACATCGAATTCCTTCGGTTCCTGCTCGCCGACGAGCGGGTGCGCGCCGGCGACCTCGACACGGCGCTGCTGGACGAGCGGGTAGCGGACTTCGCGCCGCGGCCCGCCCCCGACGACGTGCTCGCCGCCGGGGGGCTTTATCGCCAGTGGGCGCTGGACCGTCGCGCCGCGGGCAACCTCTGGGCCGCGCCGACCGGATGGCGGGTCGGGGGTGCACCCGCTCCCGTGCGGACCGAGATGCAGACGCCGCTGCGCAGCGACACCGTGTCGGTTTGGGGGCCACCCACCGACGCCCGGGTGCAGGTCGGTGCGGGCGAGATCCATTCCGCCACCGCGCAAGTCGACGAGGACCGCATGGACGTCACGCTGGACGGGGTGCGCCGTGAATATCGCTGGGCGGAGGCCGACCGACACCTGTGGATCGCCGACGATCGCGGAGCGTGGCACCTGCGCGAGGCCGAGGAACACAAGATCCACCGCGCGGCCGGTGGGCAGCAGGCCGAGATCCTCAGCCCGATGCCGGGCAGCGTGATCGCGGTGCAGGCCGCCTCGGGTGCCGAGGTGTCCGAGGGCGACGTCGTGGTGGTCGTTGAGGCGATGAAGATGGAACACTCGCTCTCCGCGCCGGTTTCGGGACGAGTGGAGCTCCTGGTGTCCGTCGGCGATCAAGTCACCGTCGACCAGGTACTGGCCCGGCTGGTGCCCGAAGAGCCCGAAGCAGCAGCCGATTCGAGTAAGGACGAAACATGACGACATCCATTGCCGCGGGAACGCTTCCCAAGGAATACGAGGATCTGCGCGACACGGTGGCCGAGTTCGCGCGCACCGTGGTCGCGCCCGTCTCGGCCAAACACGATGAGGAGCACAGCTTCCCCTACGAAGTCGTCGCCAAGATGGGCGAGATGGGGTTGTTCGGCCTGCCGTTCCCCGAGGAGTACGGCGGCATGGGGGGCGACTACTTCGCCTTGTCGCTGGCGCTCGAGGAACTCGGCAAGGTCGACCAATCGGTGGCGATCACCTTGGAGGCCGGCGTCAGCCTCGGCGCGATGCCGATCTACCGCTTCGGCTCAGAAGAGCAGAAGAGCAAGTGGCTGCCGGACTTGACGGCCGGCCGGGCGCTGGCCGCGTTCGGGCTCACCGAGCCGGGTGCCGGTTCCGATGCGGGCGCCACCCGGACCACGGCGCGCCTCGATGACGGGGAGTGGGTGATCAACGGCTCCAAGCAGTTCATCACCAACTCCGGCACCGACATCACGAAACTGGTCACCGTCACCGCGGTCACGGGGACGATCGGTGACGGCAAGAAAGAGATCTCGACGATCATCGTGCCCAATGGCACATCGGGATTCACCGTCGAACCGGTTTACAGCAAGGTTGGCTGGAACGCCTCGGACACCCATCCGCTGAGCTTCGCCGATGCCCGCGTCCCGGAGGAGAACCTGCTCGGTCCCCGCGGCAACGGCTACGCCAACTTCCTGTCCATCCTGGACGAGGGCCGCATCGCGATCGCCGCGCTGGCAACCGGCGCCGCCCAGGGTTGCGTCGACGAGAGCGTCAAGTATGCCAAGGAGCGCCAATCGTTCGGGCAGCCGATCGGCTCCTATCAGGCGATCAGCTTCAAGATCGCCCGGATGGAAGCGCGCGCGCATGTCGCCCGCACTGCTTACTACGACGCGGCGGCAAAGATGTTGGCGGGCAAGCCCTTCAAGAAGGAGGCGGCCATCGCGAAGATGATCGCGTCGGAAGCGGCCATGGATAACGCCCGAGACGCGACCCAGATTCACGGCGGATACGGCTTCATGAATGAGTACCCGGTGGCGCGGCACTACCGCGACAGCAAGATCCTCGAGATTGGCGAGGGTACCACCGAAGTTCAGTTGATGCTCATCGCGCGATCGCTGGGGCTGTCGTGAGCGACAAGTCAATCCTCCAGCGCGGACTGTGGTTCGAGGAATTCGAGATCGGCACGACGTACCTGCACCGGCCCGGCCGCACCATCACCGAGGCCGACAACGTCTTGTTCACCACGCTGACGATGAACACCCAGTCGCTGCACCTGGACGCGGCGTGGGCCGCCGAGCAGCCGGGCTTCCGGGGCGAGCGGTTGGTGAATTCGATGTTCACGCTGTCCACGCTGGTCGGGTTGTCGGTGTCGCAGCTGACGCTGGGCACCATCGTCGCCAACCTGGGCTTTTCCGAGGTGTCATTCCCCAAACCAGTCTTCCACGGCGACACGCTGTACGCCGAGACCGTATGTACCGGCAAGCGCGAGTCGAAGAGCCGGCCAGGGGAAGGGATCGTCACGCTCGAGCACACGGGGCGCAACCAGCACGGTGACGTCGTGGCGCGGGCGATGCGGACGACGCTGGTTCAGAAGCGGCCGGACGGGGAGGAGTCCCGATGAACCTGCAAGCCGCCGGTCCGGGCTGGCTGTTCTGCCCGGCGGACCGTCCCGAGCGATTCGCCAAGGCGGCGGCCGCGGCCGACGTGGTGATCCTCGACCTGGAGGACGGCGTGGCCGAGGCGGACAAGCCCGCCGCGCGCAAGGCGCTGCGCGAGACCCCGCTGGATCCCGAGCGCACCGTGGTGCGGATCAACGCGGCCGGCACCGAGGAGCACGGCCTCGACCTGGACGCCCTGGCCGAGACGCCCTACACGACCGTGATGCTGTCCAAGACGGAATCGGCCGCGCAGGTTTCGGCGCTTTCGCCGCGCGACGTCATCGCGCTGATCGAGACGCCCCGCGGTGCGGTCTTCAGCACCGAGATCGCCGCCGCGGAGGGGACCGTCGCCATGATGTGGGGTGCAGAGGACCTCGTCGCGGCCCTGGGTGGCAGTTCCAGCCGCCTGGCCGACGGCACCTACCGCGACTTTGCCCGCCACGTCCGGTCGACGGTCCTGCTGGCGGCGTCCACCTTCGGCCGGGCCGCCCTGGATGCGGTGCATCTGGACATCCACGACGTCGACGGCTTGCGGGCCGAAGCCGCCGACGCCGTCGCCGTGGGTTTCCACGGAACCGTCTGCATCCACCCGACTCAGATCCCGGTCGTGCGCGACGCCTACCGTCCCAGCGAGGAGAAACTCGACTGGGCGCGAAGAGTATTGGATGCGGCGCGCACCGAGCGCGGCGTTTTCGCGTTCGAGGGCCAGATGGTGGACTCGCCGGTGCTCAAGCACGCGGAAATGCTCGTGCGCAGGGCGGGGCAGTCCGCCGCCGGCTGAAACCGCGAAAGCAGTGTCACCGGCGATATTCGGAAGTCCTCTGATGGCTGGAGCCTGCGGCTGACCCGCCACCTGGCCGTGCTGCCGCTGGGCGCGCGACACGTTCGCGATCACCGCGGTCTGTTCTCATTCGAGCGCATAATGGTGGGTACGCCAGTGTCGCGGCGAGCGAAGCCTTTCGGGTAGCTGGCGATCGGCTTCGGCTCGCGGTAGGTCCCGGCTGAGCTTTTGCTGTGGCCCTGCGGCACCGAGGTAGGGAGACGGTATGGCGATGGTGCCCCAATTGCCGATGACCGTCGATCTCGAGCCCGTGCAACTCGTCGCCGCCGACGGCACACCGACCCGAGAACCCCGGTACGGCCGCGACCTTCCGGCCGAGACGTTGTGCTGGCTCTACGAAATGATGGTCGTCACGCGCGAGCTGGACACCGAATTCGTCAACCTCAAGCGCCAGGGGGAGCTGGCGCTGTTCGCGTCCTGCCGCGGTCAGGAGGCCGCCCAGGTGGGCGCGACGGCGTGTCTGCGCAAGACGGACTGGCTGTTTCCCCAATACCGGGAGCTCGGCGCGTACCTGGTGCGCGGCATCCCGCCCGCTCACGTGGGCGCGGTTTGGCGCGGAACCTGGCATGGCGGACTGGAATTCACCAAGAAGTGCTGCGCCCCGACGTCGATCCCGATCGGCACCCAGACCTTGCACGCCGTCGGCGCCGCGATGGCCGCGCAGCGTCTCGGCGAGGATTCGGTGACGGTGGCCTTCCTCGGTGACGGCGCCACCAGCGTCGGGGACGTGCACGAGGCGCTGAACTTCGCCGCCGTGTTCGCGACGCCGTCGGTGTTCTTCGTGCAGAACAACCAGTGGGCGATCTCGATGCCCGTCCACAAACAGACCGCGGCACCGTCCATCGCGCACAAGGCAATCGGCTACGGCATGCCGGGAATCCGGGTGGACGGCAACGACGTGCTGGCCTGCTACGCGGTGATGGCCGAGGCGGCCGCCCGCGCCCGGACCGGCGGTGGGCCGACCCTGATCGAGGCGGTCACCTACCGGCTCGGACCGCACACCACTTCCGACGATCCCAGCCGCTACCGGACGCAGGACGAGGTGGACCGGTGGGCCGCACTCGACCCGATCCCGCGTTATCGCACCTACCTTCAGCACGAGGGCCTGTGGTCGATCCGCTTGGAAGACCGAGTCGCCGCCCGCGCGAAACGGATGCGCGCGGACCTGCGGGACGCGGTCTTCGGCGCACCCGATTTCGACATCGACGAGGTGTTCACCACGGTGTACGCCGAGATGACGCCCGGGTTGGAGTCGCAACGCCGACAGTTGCGAACCGAACTGGGGAGACGCGAATGACGCAGCTCGCGGACCGTCCGGCCAGCTCCGACGAAACCCTCGCCGCCCCAGCGCGCGGCGTCGCGCAGTCGCTGACCATGGTGCAGGCGCTCAACCGTGCGCTGCACGACGCGATGGCCGCCGACGATCGGGTGCTGGTGTTCGGTGAGGACGTCTCGGTCGAGGGGGGAGTGTTCCGCGTCACCGAAGGGCTGGCCGAAATCTTCGGCGAGAAACGCTGTTTCGACACGCCGCTGGCGGAATCGGCCATCATCGGGATCGCGGTGGGGCTGGCGCTCCGCGGCTTCGTGCCGGTGCCGGAGATTCAGTTCGACGGCTTCTCCTATCCCGCCTTCGATCAGGTGGTCAGCCACCTGGCGAAGTACCGCACCCGCACCCGCGGCGAGATCAACATGCCGGTGACCGTGCGGATCCCATCCTTCGGCGGAATCGGTGCGGCCGAACATCATTCGGACTCCACGGAGTCGTATTGGGCCCACACCGCCGGCCTGAAGGTGGTGGTTCCCTCCAGCCCGTCGGACGCCTACTGGCTGCTTCGCCACGCGATCGCCTGCCCGGATCCGGTGATGTACCTCGAGCCGAAGCGGCGCTATCAGGTGCGCGGCACGGTCGACACCGAGCGGCCCGAACCGGCCATCGGCCGCGCGATGGTGCGCCGGCCCGGCTCCGATGTCACCGTCGTGACCTACGGCAGCTTGGTCAGCACCGCGGTCGGCGCCGCGGAAGAGGCCCAGCGCCAACGCGGTTGGAGCCTGGAGGTCATCGACCTGCGGTCACTCGTTCCCCTGGACTTCGACACCGTCGCGGCGTCGATTCGCCGGACGGGGCGTTGCGTGGTGATGCACGAGGGCCCGCGCAGCCTCGGGTACGGCGCCGGATTGGCCGCCAGGATTCAAGAGGACATGTTCTACGAGCTCGAGGCGCCGGTGTTGCGCGCCTGCGGGTTTGACACTCCGTACCCACCGGCCCGACTGGAGCGGCTGTGGCTGCCCGGACCCGACCGGCTGCTGGACTGCGTCGAGCGTGCGCTGGAAATGCCATGAGCGCCGAGATCAGGGAATTCCGGGTTCCCGACCTCGGCGAGGGATTACAGGAAGTGACCGTGACGCGCTGGAACGTCGTCGCGGGCGACGATGTCGAACTCAACCAGGTGTTGTGCTCGGTGGAAACCGCCAAGGCCGAGGTCGAGCTGCCCAGCCCCTACGCCGGGCGAATCGTCGAAACGCACGGTGCCGAAGGCGATGTGCTCGACGTGGGGGCGGTGCTCGTTCGCATCGACACCACACCGCTCAACAACGACACCCCCCTGACGGCAGGGGCGCTGCTGCCGACACTCGTCGGTTACGGGGCGGACGACGGCATCGACGCCAGCCGACGGACCGGCCGCCCGCTCGCCGCCCCGCCGGCGCGCAAACTGGCCAAGGAACTGATGGTCGACCTGCGCTCGCTGCAGCGCGATCCCGACAGCATCATCACCCGGGCGGACGTGCTGGCGGCGGCCGACCAGAACGGTGCCGACGTTCGGCCGGTTCGCGGCGTGCAGGCCAGAATGGCCGAGAAGATGACGTTGTCGCACAAGGAGATCCCCGCGGCCAAAGTCAGCGTCGCGGTCGACTGCACCGAACTCATGCGGCTGTCGAACCGAACGCCGGCGGACCAGAAGATCACGCCGTTCGTCCTGACGATGCGGTTGCTGCTGATTGCGCTGCGGCACAACGAGATTGTCAACTCGACATGGGTCGACTCGCCCGACGGCCCGCAGATTCGGGTCCATCGGCGGGTGCACCTGGGATTCGCAGTGGCCACCCCGCGCGGCCTGCTGGTCCCGGTGATCACCGACGCGCACGACAAGACCACCCGCGAACTGGCAACTCGGGCAGCCGAGTTGATCGGCGGCGCGCGGGCGGGCACGCTGACGCCGGGGGAGTTACGCGGCTCCACATTCACCGTCACCAACTTCGGGGCGCTCGGCGCCGACGACGGCGTGCCGGTGATCAACCACCCAGAAGCGGCGATCCTGGGGATGGGCGCGATCAAACCGCGCCCCGTCGCCGTCGATGATCGGGTCGTGGTGCGCCAGACGATGACACTGACGTGCGTCTTCGATCACCGCGTGGCCGACGGCGCACAGGCGGCCCGGTTCGTCACCGAGCTGCGGGATCTGGTCGAGTCACCGATGACCGCGCTGCTCGACCTCTGAAGGCTCAGGAGTGCGGCGGTACGGGGCACCAGAACAGGCCGCAGTTGAAGCTGGGCGCGTGCGAAGGCGGCGGGGGCGGGTAGTGCGGCGGGTTGTCGGTGTCCCAGCATTGATTCCAGTACTTGTTCTCGCCCCATGCCGGGTTCCACGGCTGGTTCGGGCACCAGTACACCTGCGGTGCGGGAGCCGGCTGCGCCTGGGCGATCCCTTCGGCCAGAGCTGATCCGGCCGACGCGAGGCCGCTGACCAGCAAGGCCCCGGCGGCAATTCGGGTGAGGGTGCGGTTGATCTCCACTTGCATGTCCTTCGCTAGGGCGCCGGGTCTGCCGGCCTCTTCGTAGCAAAGCACACTTTGGTCGGGTCGCTACCGATCCCAACCTGCGAACCTGCGACGGTGCTACCGGCGTTGCGCCGCGGCCAGTCGTTGAGCGAATTCCGGCGATTGGATGGAGTACGCCTGCGGGCCGAGCTCCGTGCGCATGGCGAAGACGTGCTGCTCGTAGTCCAGCGATCCCGGGCTGATGGTCGCGCGCATCGTCGCCTTCGTCGCCAGCACCACCTCGCGCGGGGCGGCCGCGGGCCCGGCGGCCAACGCCATGGCCGCGGCAACCGGATCGTCGGCGACGGCGAGCGCCAAGCCGTGGCGCACCGCGGACTCGGCGTCGAAACGCATGCCGAACAGCAAGGCCGCGCGTGCGACCTGGGGGCCCACCGCCCGCTGCAGCATCCAGGTCGCGCCGCCGCCGGGGTGCAATCCCAGCTGCTGGAATCGCGCGTCGAACAGGGCCGCCGGGCCCGCGATGCGCACATCGGCGGCCAACGCGAGGTTCAGACCCGCGCCGACGGCCGCGCCGTTGACGG
>NZ_LZIX01000155.1:0-14706 GCF_001666955.1 Mycobacterium sp. E735
TCGGCCTCTCCGGCCAGGCGCAGCGCGGTAAGCATGACGACCAGCGGGGTGGCCGAGACGACGTCGGTCTGCCCGCTCTTCAGCGCCGCGGCCACCGCGGCCTCGCTGTTGTCCTCCAGCCGCAGGTAATCCCCGGCGGTGTGGGCGCGCAGCGGGCTGATCCGACGAGCGATGTCGGCGAGCTCGCGCAATTCGGGCGTGTCGTTCTCCGACCATGCGGATAGGCTCAGGTTGCCCTCGCGCACTTCGCCTTTCGCGCCGTCGACGGTGATCGATTTACCGGCCAGCGAGGCGGCCACTCCGGGGCCGCAACCCACCACGGCCACCCGCCCGAGTTCCCGGCTGACCACCGCCGCGTGGCTGGCCGCGCCGCCGACCTCGGTGACGATGCCCTGCGCGGCCAGCATGCCCGAAACGTCTTCGGGCCTGGTGTGGTCGCGTACCAGGATCACCGACTCGCCCCGTTCGGCGGCATCGAGCGCCTCGTCGACGTCGGTATAGGCCTTGCCCGACGCCACGCCCGGGCAGGCCGGCAACCCCCTGACCAAAAGCTTTGCCGCCAAGCGCGTTTCCGGTTGCAAGGCGGGCATCAACAAGGTCTGCACGTGCGCCGGCGTCACGCGCCGCAGCGTCTCGGCATCGTCGATCAGCCCCTCGTGCCGCAGCTGCAGCGCCAGGCGCACGGCGGCCTGCGCCGAGCGCTCCGCGCCGCGGGTCTGCAGCAGCCACAGCTTGCCGTCCTCGACGGTGAACTCGATCTCTTGGACGTCGAACTCGAGTCGCTCCAATCTTCTTGCGGCGTCGATCAACTCGCCGTAGACGGCCGGCTGCTCGTCGCACAGGGCGCTGATGGGTTCCACGTCGACCGAGCCTGACACCACGTCATCGCCCTGACCCCCGGGCAGCCACTCGCCCAACGGCTCGTTGTCCCCGGTGATCGGGTTGCGTGAAATCAGCACCCCCGCACCGGAATCGGGACCGTGGTTGCCGAACACCATCGCCTGGACGACGACCGCCGTGCCGCTCTGGTCGTCGACGCCGGAATGGGCGCGGTAGGCGACCGCGCGGGGTGAGTTCCACGAGGCGAACACCGCCTCGATGCCTGCGCGCAGCTGCGCGTAGGGGTCGGCGGGCACCGGCTCGTGCTCGCCGATGCCGACGATGCGCCGGTACATCCGCTCGAACCGACGGCGGGTGTCTCGGGCGAATGCCGGGGCGCCGGTGGCCAGCGCCTGCTCGACCTCATCGTTCAGGCCGAGGTCGAGGATGGTGTCCATCATGCCCGGCATCGACTGGGTGGCCCCGGAGCGCACGCTGACCAGGAGGGGATGCGGGCCGCGCCCGAACACCCGCGAGGTCTGCGCCTCCAGCCAACTCATCCGGTCGAGCACGTCGTCCCAGATGGCGTCCATCGCCGCCCGGGGGTCGGCGAGGTACCGCAGGCCGACCTCCGTGGTGATGCAGAACGCGGGCGGCACCGGCAGACCATGCCGGCGCATCGCCTCGATGCCGTGGCCCTTGTTGCCCAACAGCTCCCGCGGGTGACTCGCTGTGCCGTCCAGTAACACCACAGATTGCCCGTCAGAAGCGGCCCCAAGCGCGTCACGGCGGGCACCGCGTGCGATACGAGCCGTGGTGCACCCCCTCGTGGTGGCCGTCGAAAGGCGAACGTCGGAACGCCCGCAATGTTCCCACATGGGCCGACGGAGTTAGCTGCTCGGCGGTCCTGTTATCCGGTCGGCGCCATGATCTAGGTTTGCAGGTATGACTCCCTACGACGTCGGGTTACTGATCCTGCGGCTGGTACTGGGCGTGACGTTGGCCGCGCACGGCTACAACAAGTTCTTCGGTGGCGGACGCATCCCCGGCACCGCGCGGTGGTTCGAAAGCATCGGCATGAAGCCGGGCAAGTTTCACGCCACCGTGGCCGCCACGACCGAGATGGCCGCGGGGCTGGGCCTGGCCGCGGGGCTGCTGACACCGATCCCGGCGGCGGGCTTCGTGTCGTTGATGCTGGTGGCGGCCTGGACGGTGCACCGGGCCAACGGCTTCTTCATCGTCAAGGAGGGCTGGGAATACAACCTGGTGCTGGCGGTCAGCGCCATAACCGTGGCCACCCTGGGCGCCGGCAAGCTCAGCCTGGACTACGTGGTGTTCGGGCACAACTGGATGGACGGCTGGCGCGGCCTGCTGATCTCGGTGGTGCTGGGCCTCGCCGGCGCGGTCGGTCAGCTGGTGATCTTCTACCGCCCGCCCGCTAAGCAGGCGGGTTAGCCAGGGGCCTCCTCGTCCTAGGCGACCGCGGCGGTCTCGGCCTCCCGGACCTCGGCGGCCGCACGCTCACCGGAACGGATCGCGCCGTCGATCCACCCGCACATCACGGCCGAACTCTCGGTGCCGGCCCAGTGGATGCGGCCGCACGGCTCGCGCAGGGTATAGCCGAATTCGGTCAGCACGCCGGTCGGTGCGTGACCGATCATCCCGCCGCCGGAGTAACGGTCAACGGTCCAGTTCTGCTCGTGGTACTCCTGCGGCGTTCTCGCCTTCTCGCCGAACCGGTCGACCAACTCGCCGATGAGCGCCGCTCTCCGCTCGGCCTCATTGAGCTTGGTCAACCGCCGCGCCGCGGGCCCTTCGGTGATGACGCACATGACCCCGGGGTCGCCGCTGTCGGTGCAGGCGTCGATCGTCAGGGTGGCCGGGGATCCCGGTGCGGCCGACTGACCCGACAGCCCGTCGGCACGCCAGAACGGCTCGTCGTAAATCACCGACGTCTTGATGACCGCGCCGCTCGGCATGCGCTGGTGCAGCATCGCCCTATCCACCGGCAGCATCGGCTCGTAGACGATCGACGTGGCGACCGCCAGCGGGATCGCGACGATGACCCGTCGGGCGCGCACGGTCAGGTCGGAGGCCGTCACCGTCACGCCGTCGGCGTCCTGGGCGATTTGGCGGACCGGTTGCGAAAGGTGCAGCGCGTCGCCCAGTTCGGCCGCGATGGGACCGTAGATGGCGCCCATCCCGCCGACCGGGCGGGCGTCCTGGGAGCCGCCTTTGCCGGAAATCGCGAACGTCAGCCCGCCTGCCGACGCCGTCTGCAACAACCCCCACAGCAGCGACGTCTCCGACGCCGCCGAGGTGTAGAGCCCGGCGAAGGCCATGTCCAGCATCTCGCGGGCCTGCTTGGACATGGTGTTCTGTTCGATCCATTCACCCAGGCTGATGCGGTCCCACTCGTCGGCGTGTTTGGCGTCCCAGGGGGCTTCGCGCGGAAGCGATTTGGCCATCTTCTCGATCGACAACAATCCGACCCCGAGGTTGGCGACCGCCCACGGGCTCATCGTCCAGGGAATGGTGCCGCCGTAGCGGTGTCTCTTGCCGTCGACGATCATCATGGCGTCGCCGTCGTTGTGCTGCTTGTACTCGGCCACCCCGAACTCGTCCATCAGCGCGTAGATCCGATCCTGGCCGGGTCCGATCCACGCGCCGCCACGGTCGATCCACGTGCCGTCGGGACGGTACTGCGTGTAGGTGCGGCCGCCAACCCTGTCGCGCGCCTCCAGCAAGGCCACCGAAAGACCGGCCTGTTTCAGCCGCAGGGCGGCCGCCAGACCCGCGAATCCCGCTCCGACCACGCAGTAATCGACCTCTGACACGGCTGGCTCCTCAACCTTGGTCCCGCCCCAGCAGCAAACTACACCGCGGGCGGCGCCGGTGGTGGGGGGTTAACACAGATTTCTGCGCGCGTTCTTGCCGGTCATAGGGTTCGGGTGTGTTGACGCATACGGTTCGCGTGCGGCGCAGCTCCGACCGATTCCCCCGCGAAGAGCACCTGGCGGCAAAGATCGCCGAAGTCGCCGCCGACCCGGTTGCCGTCGAGCCGGAAACCGCGGAGATGGTGGTGAACCGGATCATCGACAACGCGGCGGTCAGCGCGGCCGCCGTGCTGCGCCGGCCGGTCACCGTGGCGCGGCGGCAGGCGCTGGCCCACCCGGCGCGGCGCGGGGCCAGGATTTTCGGCGTCGACGGGACCTATTCGGTGGAGTGGGCGGCCTGGGCCAACAGCGTCGCCGTGCGCGAACTCGACTTCCACGACACGTTTTTGGCCGCCGAATACTCCAACCCCGGCGACAACATTCCCCCGCTGGTCGCGGTGGCCCAGCAGCTGGGACTGCCCGGCGCCGACCTGATCCGTGGTGTGGTCACCGCCTACGAAATCCAGATCGGCCTGGCCCGCGGAATTTGCCTGCACGAGCACAAGATTGACCATGTCGCGCATCTGGGCCCGTCGGTGGCCGCCGGCCTGGGGACCATGCTGCGACTGGACACCGAGACGATCTATCAGGCGGTCGGGCAGGCCCTGCACCTGACCACCAGCACCCGCCAGTCCCGCAAGGGGCTGATCTCCAGCTGGAAGGCGTTCGCCCCCGCGCACGCGGGCAAGGTCGCCATCGAGGCGGTGGATCGCGCGATGCGCGGCGAGGGATCGCCGGCCCCCATCTGGGAGGGCGAGGATGGGGTGATCGCGTGGCTGCTGGGCGGACCCGACCGCGAATACCGGGTGCCGCTGCCCGCTCCCGGCGAGCCCAAGCGCGCCATCCTGGGCAGCTACACCAAGGAACACTCGGCGGAATACCAGAGCCAGGCCCCGATCGACCTGGCGCGGCGGCTCCGCGAGCGGATCGACGACCCCGGCCAGATCGCCACCGTCGTGCTGCACACCAGCCACCACACCCACGTTGTGATCGGAACGGGTTCGCGGGATCCGCAGAAGTTCGACCCGGACGCGTCGCGGGAGACGCTCGACCACTCGCTGCCCTACATCTTCGCCGTCGCGCTGCAGGACGGGAGCTGGCACCACGAGCGGTCCTACGCCGCCGAGCGGGCCCACCGGCCCGACACGGTCGAGTTGTGGCGCAAGATTTCGACGGTCGAGGATCCGGAGTGGACCCGCCGCTATCACTCGGCGGATCCGGCGGACAAGGCGTTCGGGGCGCGGGCCGTGGTCACGCTGAAAAGCGGGGAAGTGATCGTCGACGAGCTGGCCGTCGCCGACGCCCACCCGTTGGGCGCGCGACCGTTCCGGCGCCCGCAATACGTCCAGAAGTTCACCGAGCTCGCCGGCGTCGTCGTCGAACCGGCTGAGCGGGAGAGGTTTTTGGCCGCGGTGACCGCGCTGGCCGATCTGCGGGCGGGAGAACTCGGCGCGCTGAATCTGACCGTTGACCCGCGAGCGCTCCAGCGGGCGCCGACGATCGCGCCGGGAATATTCGGTGAGTGAATCGCGTGTGCGCTCAGGGCATTGCGTGTGCGCCCAGGGCGCAATTTTCGCGGATTTCTCGCCCTCAGTTCACACTCAATGCCCTCGGCGCACACTCGGTCGGGGCGCTTAGGGGTTAGCGGCCGGTCCGCCGTACTGCCACACCAGGTTGTGGGCGCCGGTCATCGTCGGGTTGCACCACATCGTCCTGCCGTTGCCGTCCTGGGTGGTCGCGTGCAACACCGTGCAGGAATCGCCGGGCCCCGGGGTGTCGGCACCGGCGACGGCGACGGGTGAGCCGGCGGCGACCGTCGCCAGCGCCGCGGCCGATATGACGATTCGAAACCTGCTCATGATGGACGCCTCCTAAGGGCCGCGCCGATCCGGTTTCACGGTATCCGGCGGCCGAGTCGCAGGCAAAGAATTCTTGCGCGGCTCGAGTGCCGCTGAGCTAGAACACGTTCTAATCTGACCACCATGGGATTTCTCAAGCCTGAGCTGCCGCAGCTCGACATGGCCGAGTGGAACAAGGGCACCCGTAGCGAGAAGATCCGGCCGATGGCCAAGCACTGGGCCGAGGTCGGCTTCGGCACGCCGGTCGTGCTGCACCTGTTCTACGTCGCCAAAATCCTGCTCTACATCCTTGGCGCGTGGGTGTTCGCGTCGGCCACCAGGGGACTCGGCGGGTTCACCCACGTCGCGTCGTGGTGGTCGGAGCCGATCGTGTTCGAGAAGGTCGTGCTCTACACGATGTTGTTCGAGGTGATCGGGCTGGGTTGCGGCTTCGGCCCGCTGAACAACCGGTTCTTCCCGCCCATGGGCTCGATCCTGTACTGGATGCGGTTCGGCACCATCCGGCTGCCACCGTGGCCGAACCGGGTCCCGCTGACCGAGGGCACCAAGCGCAAGCCGATTGACGTCGCGCTGTACGCGCTGTTCCTGCTGGTGACGTTCGCGGCGCTGTTCGCCGACGGCACCGGACCGATGCCGGAGCTCGGCACGACGATCGGGCTGCTGCCGGCCTGGAAGATCGTGCTGATCCTGCTGCTGCTCGGCGTGCTGGGCCTGCGCGACAAGGTGATCTTTTTGGCCGCGCGCGGTGAGGTCTACGCGACCATGGCGGTGACGTTCCTCTTCGGCGGGGTGGACATGATCGTCGGGTCCAAGGTGGTGTTCCTGGTGATCTGGATGGGCGCCGCCACGTCGAAGCTCAACAAGCACTTCCCGTTCGTGATCTCCACGATGATGTCCAACAACCCGCTGGTGCGGCCCCGCTGGCTGAAGCGGCAATTCTTCGAGAGGTTTCCGGACGACCTGCGGCCCGGCCGGCTGTCGCGATGGCTGGCGCACCTCAGCACCGCCATCGAGATGCTGGTGCCGTTGCCGTTGTTCTTCTGCCACAGCGGCTGGCCCATCACCGTGGCCGCCATCGTCATGGTCTGCTTCCACCTGGGGATCCTGGTGTCGATCCCGATGGGCGTGCCGCTGGAGTGGAACGTCTTCATGATCTTCGGGGTGCTGTCGTTGTTCGTCGCGCACGCCCGCCTGGGGCTGCGCGACCTGCGACACCCGGTGGTGGTGGCGATCCTGTTCGTCGTCATCGCGGGAATCGTCCTGCTCGGCAACATGTTTCCCCGCAAGATCTCGTTTCTGCCGGGGATGCGGTACTACGCCGGGAACTGGGACACCACGCTGTGGTGCATCAAGGGATCGGCGAGCGACAAGATCGCCAGGGGCATCGTCGCGATCGCCAGCATGCCGCAGGCGCAGCTGGAGCGGTTCTACGGCAGCCCCGAGGCCGCGCAGATCCCGCTCTACATGGGATATGCGTTCCGCGGGTTCAACACTCACGGCCGTGCGCTGTTCACTTTGGCGCATCGCGCGATGGCGGGCCAGAACGAGGACGACTACGTGCTGACCGACGGCGAACGCATCTGCAGCACCGCCATCGGCTGGAACTTCGGCGACGGCCACATGCACAACGAGCAGCTGATCGCCGCGCTGCAGGAGCGGTGCCACTTCGAGCCGGGCGAGGTGCGAGTGGTGCTGCTCGACGCGCAGCCCATCCACAAGCAGGTGCAGGCGTACCGGTTGGTGGACGCGGCGACCGGCGAGTTCGAGCGCGGCATCGTCCGGGTCGCGGACATGGTGACCCGGCAGCCGTGGGCCGACGACGTTCCTGTTGAGGTGTTGTCGGAGTAGACCGCGCGAACAGACGCAAAATCGCACGTTCCGAGCCGGAAACGTGCGATTTTGCGTCTGCTCGTCGGGGCTAAGCCCCCGCGCGGACTTCCCGGGCCGCGGCCACCATGTTCTTCAGCGACGCGGTGACCTCGTCGGAGTTGCGGGTCTTCAGGCCGCAATCGGGGTTCACCCAGAGCCGTTGCGCGGGAACCGCTCTCAGCGCCGCGCGCAACGACTCCGCCATCTCGGCGGTGCTCGGCACCCTCGGCGAGTGGATGTCGTAGACGCCCGGTCCGACGCTGTTGGAGAAGCCGACCGCGTTGAGGTCGTCGAGCACCTCCATGTGTGATCGCGCCGCCTCGATGGACGTCACGTCGGCGTCCAGGTCGGCGATGGCCCCGATCACCTCGCCGAACTCCGAATAGCACAGGTGGGTGTGGATCTGCGTGGTGTCGGCGACGCCGGAGGTGGCCAAGCGGAAAGACCCTACGGCCCAACGCAAGTAGTCCTCCTGATCGGCGCGGCGCAGCGGCAGCAGCTCCCGCAGCGCGGGTTCGTCGACCTGGATGACGGCGATGCCCGCGGATTGCAGGTCCACGGTCTCGTCGCGGATGGCCAGCGCCACCTGATTGGCGGTGTCGGCCAGCGGCTGATCGTCACGGACGAACGACCAGGCGAGGATCGTGACCGGGCCGGTCAGCATGCCCTTCACCGGCTTGTCGGTCAGCGATTGCGCGTAGGAGATCCACTCGACGGTCATCGGGTGCGTACGGATGACGTCGCCGTAGAGGATCGGCGGACGCACGCAGCGGCTGCCGTACGACTGGACCCATCCGTTGGACGTCGCGAAGAAGCCCTCGAGCTGCTCGGCGAAGTACTGCACCATGTCGTTGCGCTCCGGCTCGCCATGCACCAGCACGTCGAGACCCAGCTCCTCCTGCAGCTTGATGACGTCGGCGATCTCCTTGCGCATCCGCTTCTCGTACTCCGCCTGATCGATCTCGCCGGCCCGCAGCGCGGCGCGCGCCTTGCGGATCGCGGAGGTCTGCGGGTAGGAGCCGATGGTCGTCGTCGGCAGGGGCGGCAGGTGCAGCCGCGCTTCCTGGCTGGCACGGCGCTGCGCCGCGTCGCCGCGGTGGGTGCCGGTGGCGACGATCGAGTCGATGCGGGCCCGCAACTCGTCGTTGTGCAGCCGGGGATCGCTCGTGCGGGACGACACCGCGGCATTGGACGCCGCGATCTCGCCGGCGACGGCCTCGCGCCCGTCGCGCAATGCGCGCGCGAGCGTCACCACCTCGGCCACCTTCTCCTGCCCGAACGCCAGCCAGCTGCGCAGCGCGTCGTCCAGATCGGTTTCGGGCTCCAGCGAGTAGGGCACGTGCATCGTGGAGCATGAGGTCGAAACCGCAAGGGCGCCAGCCGAACCCGCCAACGCGGCCAGTTTGCCGAGCGCCGCCTCCAGGTCGGTGCGCCAGATGTTGCGCCCGTCGACGACGCCGGCCACCAGGGTCTTGCCCGACAACTCCGGCACACCGGCCACCGCCGCGTCGGCTCCGTAGACCAGGTCGACGCCGATCGCCTCGACCGGGGTGCGGGCCAGACCGGCCAGGGAGGCGCCGGGATCGCCGAAGTAGGTGGCGACGTAGATTGCGGGGCGGTTACCCACTTTGCCCAGCGCGTTGTACGCAGCCTCGGCCAGCGCCGGAGCATCGGGGGAGATGTCGGCCACCAGCGCCGGCTCGTCGAACTGCACCCACTGCGCGCCGTTGGCGGAGAGCAAGCCCAACAGCTCCGCGTAGATGCCCACCAGCTCCTCGAGCCGCTCGATCGGCGCGCCACCGCCGTTGACCGCCTTGCTCAACAGCAGGAAGGTGATCGGCCCGATGACGACGGGCCGTGCGGGAATCCCCTGCGCGAGAGCCTCTTTCAGTTCGGCGAGCACCTTGTCCGGGTTGAGCGAGAATGTGGTCGAGGGCTCGATCTCGGGGACCAGGTAGTGGTAGTTGGTGTCAAACCACTTGGTCATCTCCAGGGGCGCCAGCTCGGCGTTGCCACGGGCGGCGGCGAAGTAGCGATCCAGGTCGTCGGACACTTGCGCGGCCCGCGCCGGCAGGGCGCCGAGCATCACCGCCGTGTCCAGCATCTGGTCGTAATAGGAGAAGGTGTTCACCGGGACGGAATCCAGCCCGGCGGCGGCGAGGCCGGCCCACATGTCGCGGCGCAATGTGGCGGCGACGTCTTCGAGTTCGGCTCGGCTGGTGTGGCCGGCCCAGTAGCCCTCGGTGGCGCGTTTGAGTTCGCGCTTCGGGCCGATGCGCGGGGAGCCGACGACAGTCGCGGTAAATGGTTGAGCGGTCACGATATCTTTCGTCCTTCAATCGACGGGGTGGTCACCGCCAACGGACGTAAGCCAATTCGGTTGCGGTGGCACCTGTGGTACATAAACCGCAACCGGCGCAGCCAAACGCCCATTCCACGAGGCGATGAACCGCCGGGCGCGGCGCGCCCGGCACAGCTGGCAGGTCTTCGGACTCGCAGGCGCGCACCGGCTGGTGCTCCCACGCCCGCTCGACGATGCGGCCCGGAAGGGGCGCCGAGGAGACGGGCAGTTCCTACTGGCCGTCGCTTCCCAGTCTTGCGACCAGTGCTTGGGTGACGGCGGTCGTTCCTGCATACCGCTGCGGGACAGTCCCGGGTTCTCACCGGGTTCCCTCTCGCGAAGCGTCACCAACCCGCCTCGCTCGATGCCGAAGTCGCGGTGCGGCGACGGCAGACCAGCTGCGTAGCGGAGTTTACGCCCGCCTTGCGGTTCAGCTCGCCAGCGCCTCGGCGATGGGAGTGTCGCCGTTGTTGAAGTCGATCGTTCGGCCGACGGTCTCGTCGTCCGCCAGCGCGGCGGCTGCCACGAGCGCGACGTCGGCCCGCGACACTTCCCCCGTGCCCTGCCCCAGCGTGATGCGGCCGGTGGGCGGATCCAGGGTGAGTCGCCCCGGTCCAAGCACCGTCCAGTCCAGGCCGCTCGCGCGTAGGTGGGCGTCGGCGGCCGCTTTGGCTTCCGCGTAGGCGAAGAACGAGTTGTCCTGCGGTACACCGTGATCCGGCCCCGCGCCGAAATAGGAGACCATGACGAATCGCTTGACCCGCGCCTGGGCCGCGGCGTCGATCACCCGGATGGCGGCGTCGCGGTCGACGGCGTACGTGCGTGCCGGGTCGCCCCCACCGGCGCCGGCCGAGAAGACGACCGCGTCGTGCCCTTTGAGCAGGCCGGCCAGGGCGCCGGTGTCGAGGCGCTCGATATCGGCGACCACCGGCTTTGCGCCGCTGGCCGCGACGTCGCCCGAATGTTCGGGGTTGCGGAAGACGGAGCTGACCTCGTCACCGCGTTCGGTCAGGATGCGGGCCAGCTGCAGTGCGACCTTGCCGTGCCCGCCGATGACGATGACTCGTGCCATGCCCTCGACGGTACCGGCGCCGAAACGGGCGCTCGCTTCTAGAGCTTCACGCGCCCCATGATGATGTCGATGATCGGCTTGCCCGGCGGGTAAGCGTTGGTGAGCGAGGCCATCGTGTGGCCGTAGTCCACCAGCAACGTGATGCCGCTGATGCCGAAGGCGGCGGCGCTGTTGAGAAACGCCATCACGTCGCCCATCTGCTCCGGGGTGTGCACCTTCGAACCGGTCTCTTCGCGGTAGTCCTGCGCGAAGGTGAGCCAGAGGTCGGCGTTGGCCTGGGCCAGGGGGGTGTCGGTGGGGCCGGGGCAGATCGCGTTGATCCGGATGCCCTTCTTCAGCAGCGGGTAGCCCTGGGTGGCGACGTAGGCGTTCACGACCTTCTTGGAGAAGCCGTAGTGGATGATGCCTTCGGCTTCGTGCGCCTTGACCCACTCCTGGGCCGAGGCGAAGTCCGGCGTGGCGAGGAACTCCGTGAGCAGGTCCAGGTCGTTCTCCCAGCCCATGCCCGCGACCGAGGAGATGAAGCAGATCGCCGAGCCCGAGGGCAGCTGGTTCTTCTCGAGGAGCCGATCGATGAGATGGCGGTGGCCGATGAAGTTGATCGCCATCAGGTCGGTTGTCCCGTCGGCGATGCCGGCGGCCGAGAACAGGGCGTGGATCGGACCGTCCAGCTGCTCGATCGCGGAGTCGATCGATGCGGGATCGCGCAGGTCCACCTGGATGGATTTGGCGACGTCGTAGTTCACCGGCGCGTAGTCCATCACGATCACTTCGGCGCCGAGTTCGGCCGCTGACTTGGCCGCGGCCGCACCCATGCCGGTGGCGCCGCCTACGACGAGGGCCCGCTTGCCGTCGTAGCGCAGCCGATCGACAATAGTCATGGAAATCCCCTTCTCGTTCACTGCCAACGCGGTTCTAATTGCCCAACTGTATGGGTAACAGTTTTTTGGTTCAACACCTACCCGGTGCGAACCGCGACGCCGCGCAGAACGGTGTCGCGGACGTGCACCAGCGCCGCGCGCTTGCCAATCTCGGCGAGGATGTTCTCCGGTATCCACTGCAGGCCGATGACGCAGCGTGCCAGCATTGCGGTGGACGCCGCGTCCACGCTGATTTCCCCCGACCGGAGGCCTTCGGACAGAAGCGTTTTCATCTGCCGGAGTCGGGTCGCATATAGCCAGCCCGGGTTGGGGGTGTCCGGCGGTGATTGACGCATCCAGGCCAGCTGGATGCGGAATTCGTCGGAGAACCGATCCAGCGCGTTGACGTTGACCCAGCTCAGGGCGTCGAGCTTCTCGATGGGCGTGGCATCCGAGCGCAGCACGCTGACCCAGCCGGCCTCGACCTTGCGGCCGAACGATTCCATGATCGAGGCGAGAAGTTCGTCCTTCGAGCCGATGACCCGGTAAACGGTTCCCGTCCCCAGGCCGGCCGCGGAGGCGATGTCCCGGATGGTGGTGGCCTCGTAGCCCTTGCGGCCGAATTCCGTTCGCGCCACGGCACGGACGTGAGCCGCTTTGTCGCTGGGGTCGGCCTCGCTGTCGTCCGACCAGGTTTCGATGACGTCCGTGGCGGCTGCGAAGGCTGTGGACCGGTCCAGCGCCGAGTCGGTCGATGGCCGGGATGCCAATCCCTGCAACATGATTTCGCAAAGCAGGGCGGCGACCTGGTCAGGGGGCGACTTATGCCGCATGACGTCGAGGCCGACCTGCAGCATGGTTTGGCAAATGCGATCGGCCAGCGTGGGCAGATCGATGTCGGGTTTGATGTAGCCGCTCCACCTGCCCGCGCGCAGCGTCTGCAGCATCGCCTCCTGGATCGCCACGGGCCGCTGCTGCGTCAGCTTCATCAACTCCGGGTCCGTGCTCGGACCCTCGTAGAAGGACATCTGTAGCGCGGCGCGATGCTGCACGGCGCAGTTGGCGATGGCCGAGCCCAGCTCGACGATCTGCTCGGGGACCGGCCGCGGGTCCGCTTTGTCCAACTTCGCTTGCGCGGCTTGCCCGATCCGGTCCAGATCCTCCTGATAGCGGTGGATCAACTCGATGAGGATCGCCTCTTTGGACTCGAAATGGTGATAGAGGCTGCCCGGAAGAATGCCTGCGGCGTCGGCGATCTCCTGCAAGGAGGTCCGCAATCCTGACTGCGCGATCAACGACGCCGCGGTGGTCAGGATCTCGGTCCGGCGCGTCCCCAAATCGGCTGCGGCGCCGGCTCCCAATGACTCCGTTCTCGGCATGATCAGCTGTGCGCACGTCCGGACGACTGCGGACTGGCATCCATTCGCATTCGTCCCTCTCACCGAACCAAATCTTTGTTAAAGGCTATCAGACCCGGAATGACGAATGCGCTGCATAACGGCGGTGCCGGGGACATTCTAAAGCGCGGGTCCGTCCCAACCGTCACACGCGACCACCTCGTCGACGGGTCGTCGCCGGGCGGGCCGGAACGTGTGCCCGGCGCGCAGCCGGCCCACCGGAAGCAGGCATCCCTGGACATAGCTTTCGGGAATCCCCAACAGCCGCCGCACCTCCGCCTCGCGATGCAGGTGCAGGGTGGTGATGCAGGTTCCGTATCCGCGGGTGTGCAGCGCCAGCTGAAAGTTCCAGACCGCCGGGTAGATCGAGCCGTACAGCGTGGCCTGGTGAAACGATTCATCGCCCTCGATGCGGGGCAGGTAGGGCTGATAGCAGGGGATCACCAGCAGCGGAACCCTCGACATGTTCTCGACCAGCCACTCCGTCGATGACATGATCCGGTTCTCCGGCGTTCCGGCCGGCATCAGGTCGGCGATCAGCTGGCCGCCGACCCGCAGCAGATAGGCCGCGCGGTACAGCTCGGCGATCTCGGCGCGCAACGCCGGGTCGGCGACCACCAGCCAGCGCCAGGACTGCTGATTGGAGCCGTTGGCCGCCTGCAAGCCGATGCGCAGGCACTCCCGGATGTCCGCGAGGTCGACCGGCGCGTCCAGGTCGAGCGTCTTGCGTGCCGAGCGGGTAGCGGTGAGCAAGTACTCGATGTCCATCACCGGTTCCCCCTGTTGGCAAGGCGCGCACCGAGTTCGGTGAGGTATCGATCGGGCCCGGCCAGGAACGCGCTCCAGCTGAGCAGGCGCTTGAGGTAGAGATGCGCGTCGTGCTCCCAGGTGTAGCCGATCCCGCCGAACACCTGGATCGCCGTGTCGCCAACCGTGGCAAGCCGCCCGGCGAACGCCTTCGTCCGGATTGCGGATTGGTGCCGTTCGTCGGCGTCGGCGTTGTCGGCGGCCCACAGCGCGTGGATCACGCCGCTGCGGGCCAACTCCACGGTTTCGAACATGTCGACGCACAGATGCTGGACCGCCTGGAACGAGCCGATCGGCTGCCCGAATTGCGTTCTGGTCTTGGCGTATTCGATGGCCACGGTCATGACGGCTCGCGCGGCGCCGAGTGCGTCGGCGGCCGTCGCGATCAGCACATCGTCGATCACCGCGGCGACGTCCCCGGGGGCGGCCTCGGCCAGCCGCCGCGCGGGCGCTGAGTCGAGCGTGACCCGGAAGCGCACCGGTGGCCGCGAGCCGGCAGGGCGATGACGTCGTCTTGCGGGGCGACATGACCGCCGTCCCCGACGTCGCCGCCGCGGACGTGCTGCTGGCGCTCGCCGGGGAAGGCGGCGGTCGAGGGCTTTTCGCGATCCGCACCGACTCGCCGGGTGTTTCGGTCGAGCCGGAGCGCGGCATCGACCAGACCCGCAAGCGCTTCCGGGTCACGCTCGACTCAGCGCCCGCGCGGCGGCTGGCCGAGGCCGCCCCCGGGGACGTCGCCGCGGTGG
>NZ_LZIX01000156.1:0-28750 GCF_001666955.1 Mycobacterium sp. E735
GGACGCCTCGATCGGACCCAGCCCCATGATCTCCGGCGACAGGCCGCTGACGCCGGTGGACACGATGCGCGCCAGCGGGGTCAGGCCGAGTTCCTTGGCCTTGGTGTCGCTGGTGATCACCAGCGCGGCGGCGCCGTCGTTCAGCGGGCAGGCGTTGCCCGCCGTCACGGTGCCGTTGGGCCGGAACACCGGCTTGAGCTCGCTGACCTTCTCATACGTGGTACCGGGACGGGGGCCGTCGTCGGTGCTGACGGTGGTGCCGTCGGGCAGGGTCACCGGAACGATCTCGCGCTCGAAGAACCCACTCTTGATCGCTTCCTCGGCGCGGTTCTGGCTGCGCACGCCCCAGCGGTCCTGCTCCTCCCGGCTGACGCCGGTGAGGATGGCGACGTTCTCGGCGGTCTGACCCATCGCGATGTAGACGTCGGGCACGTTCCCGTCGGCCCGCGGGTCGTGCCATTCGTCGGCGCCGCCCGCCGCGGCGGCGGTGCGCTCCTGGGCCTCGTCGAACAACGGGTTCTTGGTGTCCGGCCATGAGTCGGAGTTGCCCTTGCCGAACCGGGACACGGTCTCCACGCCGGCCGAGATGAACGCGTCGCCCTCGCCGGCCTTGATGGCGTGGAACGCCATCCGGGTGGTCTGCAGCGACGAGGAGCAGTACCGGTTGACGGTGGTGCCGGGCAGGAAGTCATAGCCGAGCTCGACGGCGACCACCCGCGCCATGTTGAAGCCGGACTCGCCGCCGGGCAGGCCGCAGCCCAGGATCAGGTCGTCGATCTGGTGGGGGTTGAGCGCGGGCACCTTGTCCAGCGCCGCGCGCACCATCTGGGCGGCCAGGTCGTCGGGTCGCATGGAGACCAGCGACCCCTTCATCGCGCGGCCGATCGGCGAGCGGGCGGCGGAGACAATAACGGCTTCAGGCATGACGGTTCCCTTCAAATCCCTTCCGGATTCCGGCGAGCTCGCTTCACAAACCGTTGACTGGACGCCGACGGACTAGGACAAATCTAGTCGTTGCCAACCGGTGGGCACGAGGACGGGGCGGGTCCCGGCGCCGGGCGACGCCACAGCCGCGACATCACGCTGGTTCGGGTGTGCCGCTGTCCGAGCACCGGCGGGGTCGTCGACGCCGCCAATTCCAGCGGCGGGATGTCGACCTCCTCGCCCAGCGCCTCGCACAGCGCGCGCAGCAGCGCGTCGGCCGCGATCGCGTACGCCGGGGCGGACGGGTGGAAGCCGTCGGGGGAGAACATCACGTGCGGCGTCGACCGGAATTGGGGTGTCAGCAACTGCCCGAGCGGTACCGGCATGCCGCCCGCGGCCCGGACCGCCGCGGCCTGGGCGCGCGCGAGCTGCGAGCAGCGCTCGTGCGCCAGCGACCGAAGCGGTTGCGGGATGGCGGTGATGACACCCAGGTCGGGACAGGTGCCGGCGACCACCACCGCGCCGCGGGCGCGGAGCTTGCGAACGCTGAGCCCCAGCCGCTGCGCCGACTGGCTCACGCCGTTGAGGGCCGTCACGTCGTTGGCGCCCACCATGATCACCGCCGCGTCCGGCGGCGCCCCGGCCACGAACATCGCATCCACCTGGCCGCACACCCCCTTCGACGTGGCGCCGACGATGGCCTTTGTGCTCAGCCGGATCCGCTTGCCGGTCTGCTCGGCGAGGCCCCGGGCGATCCGGACCCCCGGCACCTCCTCGGGGCTCACGCACCCGTACCCGGCGGCGGTGGAATCGCCGAAGATCATCAAATGCAGGTCGACGGGCATGCCGCGGTGCCAACGCTCCACCGGCCCGCCGCCGCGGGTGTACACCCCGTCGGCGCGCGGCGGGATGTCCCATGACTTGGGGATGACGGTGCGCGCGTGCGTCGCCTGACCGACGAGCAGGTTGCGCGCACCCAGATAGGCAGTTCCTGTCGAGGCGAGGGCGCCTGCGGTGGCCAGGGCGATCGCCGAACGACGGGGCACCCGCATGGTCACGCAACCTATTTTAGATGGGCTTGCATGTTTGCGGGGTCGGGCGACGAACAATGTGGTCACGGGAGGAATCAAATTGGTAACGAATCAGACTTTTTAAATGTTCTCTTAAGAAGTGCCTGTCAAGCTGAGTCGGCGGGGTTGGCTGAGTGCCTTGGATGAGCGGCTGAACCAGACGCTTAGCTGCCTCGTCACATGCTGTATCGCACTACAACGGCGTAGGAAGTGTTGAGCATGAGCGCACCCGGTCAGGTATCCGGTTCCCCCCGGACTGCCCTTCGTCCTTATCAAGTTCTCAAGGCGCGTCGCGCGGAAACGCGCCGGTACGCGATGAGCGACGGCGCGCCGGTCGAGGTCCTCGAGTCCGGGCCCAGCGTTGCTGCGCGGCTGGCCAACCTGACGTCGCGGGTGACCATCCGGCCGGTGCTGTCCGTCGGTAGCCACGTCCCCAACTTCCCCTGGCCCTGGGGGCTGATCGACCTGGCGGCCCGGGTGGTGCTGCCGGTGTCGGCCACCGTGCGCGAGACGGTGAAGCTGCCCAACGCCTCGGCGCAGCTGGTGCGCGCGCCCGGTGTGCTGCCCGCCGACGGCACCCGCCGGGTGGTCGTCTACTTCCACGGCGGCGCGTTCCTGACGTGCGGGGCCAATTCGCACGGCCGGCTGGTCGAGACGTTGTCTCAGTCCGCCGACGCGCCGATCTTGGTGGTCAACTACCGGCTGCTGCCCAAGCACTCGATCGGGATGGCCCTCGACGACTGCCACGACGGCTACCAGTGGTTGCGGCTGCGCGGATATCAGCCGGATCAGATCGTGCTGGCAGGCGACTCCGCCGGCGGCTACCTGGCGCTCGCGCTGGCGCAACGCCTCCAGGAGGAGGGCGAGGAGCCCGCGGCGCTGGTGATGATCTCGCCGCTGCTGCAGCTGGCGAAGGAAGACAAGCAGGCCCATCCCAACATCAACACCGACGCGATGTTCTCGCACCGGGCGTTCGACGCGCTGGCCGAGCTGGTCGCCAGCGCGGCCACCAAGCACAAGGTCGCGGGGCGGCCCGAGGAGACCTACGAGCCGATCGAGCACATCAAGCCCGGCCTGCCGCGGACGCTGATCCACGTCTCGGGATCCGAGGTGTTGCTGCACGACGCGCGGCTGGCGGCGAGCCGGTTGGCCTCGGTCGGGGTGCCGGCCGAGGTGCGGGTGTGGCCCGGCCAGATTCACGACTTCCAGTTGGCCGCGCCGATCGTCCCCGAGGCGGTCCGGTCGCTGCGCCAGATCGGCGACTATATCCGCGAGGCCACCGGCTAGCGCAACGCCGCGGGCGTCAGGGGGAAGCCGTCGTGCACCGCGGGAACGTGCCTGACACGATGAACGCATGCGGATCGCCCAGCACATCAGTGAGCTCATCGGCGGCACGCCGCTCGTGCGCCTGAATTCCGTCGTCCCCCAGGGCGCCGGCACCGTGGCGGCCAAGGTCGAGTACCTCAACCCCGGGGGCAGCTCGAAGGACCGGATCGCGGTCCGCATGATCGACGCCGCCGAGGCGAGCGGGCTCCTGAAGCCCGGCGGCACCATCGTCGAACCCACCTCCGGCAACACCGGCGTCGGCCTGGCGCTGGTCGCCCAGCAGCGCGGGTACAAGTGCGTGTTCGTCTGCCCCGACAAAGTCGGCGAGGACAAGCGCAACGTGCTGCTCGCCTACGGCGCCGAGGTGGTGGTCTGCCCGACGGCCGTGCCGCCCGAGCACCCGGACAGCTACTACAGCGTCTCCGACCGGCTGACCCGGGAGATCGACGGCGCCTGGAAGCCCGACCAGTACGCCAACCCCGAGGGCCCGGCCAGTCACTACGCCAGCACCGGCCCGGAGATCTGGGCGGACACCGACGGCAAGGTCACCCATTTCGTCGCCGGCATCGGCACCGGCGGCACGATCACCGGCGCGGGCCGCTACCTCAAGGAGGTGTCGGGCGGCGCCGTGCGGATCATCGGCGCGGACCCCGAGGGGTCGGTGTACTCCGGGGGCACCGGCCGGCCCTACCTGGTCGAGGGCGTGGGCGAGGACTTCTGGCCCGCCGCCTACGACCCGACCGTGCCCGACCAGATCATCGCGGTGTCCGACTCCGACTCGTTCGACATGACCCGGCGGTTGGCCCGCGAGGAGGCGATGCTGGTCGGGGGGTCGTGCGGGATGGCGGTGGTGGCCGCGCTGAAGGTCGCCGAGGAGGCCGGCCCCGACGCTCTGGTGGTCGTGCTGCTGCCCGACGGCGGCCGCGGCTACATGGCGAAGATCTTCAACGACGCCTGGATGTCGTCGTACGGGTTCCTGCGCAGCCGCCTCGACGGTTCCACCGAGGAGTCCACGGTGGGCGACGTGCTGCGCGGCAAGTCCGGCGCCCTGCCCGACCTGGTGCACACCCATCCGTCCGAAACCGTGCGCGACGCCATCGGCATCCTGCGCGAGTACGAGGTGTCCCAGATGCCCGTGGTCGGCGCCGAGCCGCCGGTGATGGCCGGCGAGGTCGCGGGCAGCGTCTCCGAGCGCGAGCTGCTGTCGGCCGTCTTCGAGGGCCGGGCCAAGTTGGCCGACGCCGTCGCGCTGCACATGAGCCCGCCGCTGCCGATGATCGGCGCGGGGGAGTTGGTCAGCGCGGCGGGCAAGGCCCTGCGCGACTGGGATGCGTTGATGGTGGTCGAGGAGGGCAAACCCGTCGGGGTGATCACCCGATATGACCTGCTCGGCTTCCTTTCGGACGGGCCGCGGCGACGCTGACGACGCGCCCGTCCGGCGCGTGACGATGTCTCGCCCGGCCGCTGTGCGCTCGGGTACTGTAATGCCGCCTGGTTCAGCTGGTCCGCAGTGGAAGGGGTGCTCGTGACCGATCAACCGCCGCCCGGCGGCGACTACCCGCCGCCGCCGCCCGGATCACCCGGCGGTCAGCAGACCCCGCCCGCGTCGTCGACACCGGCCGGCGGTTCCTATCCGCCGCCCCCGCCTCCGCCCGGTGGCGGCTCCTATCCGCCGCCCCCGCCGTCCTCAGGTGGGTACGCCCCGCCGCCCCCCGGACCGGCGATCCGCACGTTGCCGACGGAGTCCTACACGCCGTGGCTCAGCCGGTTCCTGGCGTTCGTCATCGACATCCTCCCGTACGCCGTCGTCCACGGCATCGGCACCGGGATCCTCGTCGCCACGCAGCAGACGGCGTGCGTCACCGACGTGACGCAGTACGCCGTCAACCAGTACTGCGCGACGCAAAACTCGACCATCGGCCTGGCCGCGCAGTGGCTGGCCTCGCTGGTGGGTCTGTTCTATCTGATCTGGAACTACGGCTACCGCCAGGGCACCACCGGGTCGAGCGTCGGCAAGTCGGTGATGAAGTTCAAGGTGGTCAGCGAGGTCACCGGCCAGCCCATCGGTTTCGGGATGTCGGTGGTGCGTTCCCTGGCGCACTTCGTCGACGCGATCATCTGCTTCATCGGTTTCCTTTTCCCGCTGTGGGATTCGAAGCGGCAAACGCTGGCGGACAAGATCATGACGACCGTCTGCCTGCCGTCCGACGGAACCGAGCAGCTGCCGGGCTAGTCGTGCGGGCGCGGTAGCCGGGGCGGCCGTCGCCTAGGCTGATCGTCGATGAGCGCCGACCGCACCGGACACTTCACCGGACTCGCCACCAAAGCGATTCACGCCGGCTACCGGCCGGACCCGGCGACCGGGGCGGTCAACGCCCCGATCTACGCCAGCAGCACCTTCGCCCAGGACGGCGTCGGCACGCTGCGCGGAGGATTCGAATACGCGCGCACCGGAAACCCGACGCGCGCCGCGCTGGAGGCCTCGCTCGCGGCGGTCGAAGAAGGCGGCCACGGGCGGGCGTTCGCCTCGGGCATGGCCGCCACCGATTGCGCCCTGCGGGCGATGCTGCGGCCCGGCGACCACGTGATCATCCCCAACGACGCCTACGGCGGCACCTTCCGGCTGATCGACAAGGTGTTCACGCAGTGGGGCGTTCACTACACGCCGGTCGCGCTGTCCGACCTCGACGCCGTCCGCGCGGCCATCACGCCGCAGACCCGCCTGATCTGGGTGGAGACGCCGACCAACCCGCTGCTGTCCATCGCCGACATCGCGGCCCTCGCCGAAGTCGGTCAGCAGTACTCGTCAAAGGTGTTGGTGGACAACACTTTTGCCTCACCTGCGCTGCAGCAGCCGCTGACGCTGGGCGCCGACGTGGTGCTGCATTCGACCACCAAGTACATCGGTGGCCACTCCGACGTGGTGGGCGGCGCGCTGATCACCAACGACGCCGAGCTGGACGTGGCTTTCGCGTTCCTGCAGAACGGAGCCGGGGCGGTGCCCGGCCCGTTCGACGCCTACCTGACCATGCGCGGGCTGAAGACCTTGGTGCTGCGGATGCAGCGGCACAGCGAAAACGCCTCGGCCGTAGCCGAATACCTCGCCGGGCACCCGGCGGTGAGCGCCGTGCTGTATCCCGGCCTGCCGGGCCATCCCGGGCACGAGGTCGCCGCCCGGCAGATGCGCGGGTTCGGCGGCATGGTGTCGGTGCGCATGCGGGGCGGCCGGCAGGCCGCGCGGGATCTGTGCGCCCGCACCGAGGTGTTCATCCTGGCCGAATCGCTCGGGGGGGTCGAGTCGCTGATCGAGCACCCCAGCGCCATGACGCACGCGTCGACGGCCGGTTCCCAACTGGAAGTGCCCGACGACCTGGTGCGGCTGTCGGTCGGCATCGAAGACGAGGCGGACCTGCTGGCCGACCTCGAGCAGGCCCTCGGCTGACCAGCGCCCCGACGGCGCCTACGAGTGGTACGGCTCCGCGCTGACGAGCGTGACCTCGACGGTGTTGCCGTTGGGCACCACGTAGCTGCGGGTCTCGCCCACCTTGGCGTCGATCAGGGCTCCGCCCAGCGGTGAGTTGGGCGAGTACACCTCGAGCTTGCCGTCGTTGACGCCCTCCTGGCGGGTGGCGATCAGGAAGGTCTCACTGTCCGACTTGTCGCCGTTGTAGTAGACCTTCACCACCGAACCGGGCAATGCGACACCGGACTGCTTGGGCGCTTCGCCGACCTTGGCGTTGTTGAGCAGGTCCTGCAGCTGACGGATGCGGGCCTCCTGCTGGCCCTGCTCCTCACGGGCGGCGTGGTAGCCGCCGTTCTCGCGCAGGTCGCCTTCTTCCCGGCGGTCGTTGATCTCCGCGGCGATGACCGGACGATTCGCGATCAATTGATCGAGCTCCGCCTTCAGCCGGTCATGTGACTCCTGGGTCAGCCACGTCACCGAAGTGTCCGTCATCTCGTCGTGCTCCTCGTGTTGTCGTTCCGCGAAACCGCGTAAGCCTGTTAAACCCCACCGCCGGAGGTATCCGGGTTCTCTCCCCGAGTGCTGCCGATCCGTTGTGCTCACGGCCTTAATGCAGCAATACACGGTCCCATCAGGAACCGTGCATTCACCCATGTTACCACCGCGCAAACAATTGATGACCCCAAATTCGCAGTTCGGCTGTTGTCCGGGGGCTCACGCCGGCCGCAGATAGGCGGGCACGTCGGTTCCGCACCCGTAGATGTCGGCCATCACGGGCGGTTTGCTGGACTTCACCGTGGTGGTCAGCTGCACCGTGGCCGCCTCGGACGGAGGCACCAGCACCTCCCGGCGGCCCGTCTCGCTGCCGTCCTTGGCCCGGACCCGCACGATGCAGTCCACCGGCCGCGACGGATCGGATCGCGTCACGCTGATCGTTACCGACGCGGTCTGGTCGTCGACCAGCCGATAGCCGGCCAGCGTGCCCGTCACGGCGCTGGTGCCCAGCCGGTGGTAGCCGACGACGGCGATCACCAGGCCGGCGGCGACCACCAGCGCGCCGAGGCCGACGATGACCCAGCGCCGGCGCACCCGGGAGCGCCCGTAGCGGCTCTCCGGGCGGGAGGCGGAAGTTTCGGTCATCTGGTGGGTATGCCTGGATGGTCGGCTGCCGGGCGGTGGCCGGCAGCATGCAACGATCTGAAGAACTGGAATTATAGGTTCGCAACCGGCGACCAGTTGACCGACAAGGGGGCACGTGAGCGAGCTGCGGTTGATGGCGGTGCACGCCCACCCCGACGACGAGTCCAGCAAGGGCGCCGCCACCCTCGCCCGGTACGCCGACGAGGGGCACCGGGTGCTGGTGGTGACGCTGACCGGTGGTGAACGCGGCGACATTCTCAACCCGGCGATGGACCTGCCCGAGGTGCACGGCCACATCGCCGAGATCCGCCGTGACGAGATGGCGAAGGCCGCCGAGATCCTCGGTGTCGAGCACACCTGGCTCGGCTTCGTCGACTCCGGCTTGCCGCAGGGGGACCCGCCGCCCCCGCTGCCGGAAGGATGCTTCGCGCTGGTGCCGCTGGAGGAGTCGGTCGAGGCGTTGGTCCGCGTCGTTCGCGAGTTCCGCCCGCACGTGATCACCACCTACGACGAGAACGGCGGCTACCCGCACCCCGATCACATTCGCTGCCACCAGGTTTCGGTCGGCGCCTTCGAGGCGGCCGGCGACTATCGGCGTTTTCCCGATGCGGGCGAGCCGTGGACGGTGTCCAAGCTCTACTACATCCACGGGTTCCTGCGGGCCCGGATGCAGTTGCTGCACGACGAAGCCGTCAAGCACGGCCAGGAACCCCCGTTCAAGAAGTGGCTCGAGCATTGGGACGCCGCGCACGACCCCTTCGAGTCCCGGGTGACGACGCGCGTCGAGTGCTCGAAGTACTTCAGCCAGCGTGATGACGCGCTGCGGGCCCACACCACCCAGATCGACCCCGAGCACGACTTCTTCGCCGCGCCCATCGAATGGCAGCAGCGGCTGTGGCCGACGGAGGAATTCGAGCTCGCGCGCTCGCGCGTCCCCGTCCGGCTGCCCGAGGACGACCTGTTCGCCGGAATCGAGAGTGACGGGTGAACCACGTTCTTCTGATGGCGAGCGCGCTGGCGGACGGCGCGCCGCAGCACACCGGGCCCGATTTCGGCAAGGCCAGCCCGATCGGGCTGCTGATCGTCGTGTTGCTGCTGATCGCCACGCTGTTGCTGCTGCGGTCGATGAACCGGCAGCTCAAGAAGGTGCCCAAGTCGTTTGACCCCGAGCTCGACCAGGCCGCCGACGAGAGGACCGAAGGGGTCGACGGCGCCGACGGACAGCCGCCGGACCAGGCCAAGGGATCGCAGCGGCCCCCGGGACCGGGCGATGAGCCGGGCTGACGCCGCTACGACCAACACCCTCGGGCTGGCCACCAGCCCATATTTGCGCCAGCACGCCGACAACCCGGTGCACTGGCAGCAGTGGACCCCGCAGGCCCTGGCGGCCGCGGCCGAGCGCGACGTGCCGATCCTGCTTTCCATCGGCTACGCGGCCTGCCACTGGTGTCACGTCATGGCCCACGAATCGTTCGAGGACGACGAGGTGGCCGCCGCCATGAACTCCGGATTCGTCTGCATCAAAGTCGATCGGGAGGAGCGCCCGGATCTCGACGCCGTCTACATGAACGCCACCGTCGCGCTGACCGGGCACGGGGGTTGGCCGATGACGTGTTTCCTGACGCCGGACGGACGGCCGTTCTTCTGCGGCACTTACTACCCGAAAGATGGCTTTCTGCAACTTCTTTCGGCCGTATCCGCCACCTGGCGCCAGCGCCGCGGCGAGGTGGAGGAGGCGTCCGACGCCATCGCCGGCGAGCTGCGTGCGATGTCGGCGGGCCTGCCCTCCGGCGGCCCGGACGTCGCGCCCGCGCTGTGTGACCACGCGGTGGCCGCGGTGCTCCACGACCAGGACACCGCACGCGGCGGCTTCGGCGGCGCACCCAAATTCCCGCCGTCGGCGATTCTCGAGGCGCTGCTGCGCAACTACGAACGCACCGGATCCCAGGCGGCGCTGGATGCGGTCGCGCGCACCTGTACCGCGATGGCCCGCGGCGGCATCTACGACCAGCTCGCCGGCGGCTTCGCCCGCTACAGCGTCGACAACGCTTGGGTGGTACCGCATTTCGAGAAGATGCTGTACGACAACGCGTTGCTGCTGCGCGCCTACGCGCACTGGGCCCGGCGCACCGGGGACCCGTTGGCGCGCCGGGTCGCCGCCCAGACGGCGCGGTTTCTGCTCGACGACCTGGCCGACGGCGCCGTGTTCACGTCGTCGCTGGACGCCGACGCCGACGGCCGCGAGGGCTCGACGTACGTGTGGACGCCCGAGCAGCTGACCGAGGCGCTCGGCCCCGACGATAGCCCTTGGGCCGCAACGTTTTTCGCGGTCAACGCAACCGGCACCTTCGAACACGGAACCTCGGTGCTGCAAGCCCCCGCCGATCCTGACGACCCGCAACGGCTGGAGCGGGTGCGGGCCGCCCTGCTGACCGCCCGCCTGGCCCGACCCCAACCCGGGCGTGACGACAAGGTCGTCACGTCCTGGAACGGCCTGGCGATCACCGCGCTGGCCGAAGCCGCCGTCGCGTTGGACGACCCCGACCTCGCCTGCGCCGCGCGGAACTGCGCGACCGCGCTGCTGGGCTCGCACCTCGTCGACGGGCGGCTGCGGCGGGCCAGCCTCGGCGGCGTGGTCGGCGACAGCGCCGCCATCCTCGAGGATCACGCGACGCTGGCCACCGGCCTGCTCGCGCTCCATCAGCTGGACGCCGACGCCGGGTGGCTGACCGCCGCGACCGAGCTGCTCGACACCGCGCTGCGGCACTTCGCCGACCCGGAGCAACCGGGTCGCTGGTTCGACACCGCCGACGACGCCGAGCGGCTGATGGTGCGGCCCGCCGACCCGCTGGACGGCGCGACCCCGTCCGGCGCGTCCTCGATCACCGAGGCGCTGCTGACCGCGGCGCACCTGGTTGAGGGGGAGCGCGCGGAGCGGTACCTGCGTGCGGCGGGCGAGGCGCTCGGCGCGCATTCGCTGTTGCTCGAGCGCGCGCCGCGCTCGGCGGGCCACTGGCTGGCGGTCGCCGAAGCCGCCATCCGGGGTCCGCTGCAGATCGCCGTCGCCTGCGATCCGTCGCGGTCGCCGCTGCTGGCCGAGGCGCGACGGTTGGCGCCCGGCGGGGCGATCGTCGTGGGCGGCGAAAAGGACTCGTCGGCGCTGCTGGCCGGCCGCGACCGGGTGGCCGCCGCCGACGCCGCCTACGTGTGCCGCGGCCGCGTGTGCGACCTGCCGGTCACCACCGCCGAAGACCTCGCGGAGGCGCTGGCGGCGCCACGGTAGCGTGACGTTTCATGCCGAGCGCCGAACAGATCACCGACACGGTCAACCGCTACATCGAACTGGTCGCCAAGGGCGGCGCCGACGAACTGGTCGAGCTCTACGCCGATGACGCCACGGTCGAGGATCCCGTCGGCGGCGAGGTGCACATCGGGCGCCAGGCGATCCACGGCTTCTACTCCGCGGTCAACGACGTCCAGCGCGAGTGCGAGTTGGTGACGCTGCGGGTGGCCGGCAACGAGGCGGCCTTCCATTTCCGCCTCACGATCACCGCCGGGGAGCACCGCATGGTGATCGAGCCGATCGACGTGATGGCGTTCGACGAGGACGGCAAGGTCGCCCACATGAAGGCCTACTGGTCAGCGGCCGACGTCACCCACTCCTAGCCGGCTCAGTGCAGCCACGCCTGGTTGCCGACGTAGAACACCGCGAACCACATGGCGATGTAGTGCAGGATCGCCGCTACGGCGGTGAAAGCGTGGAAGAACTCGTGGTAGCCGAACGTGCTGGGCCACGGGTCGGGCCAGCGCAGCGCGTAGAAGATGCCGCCGACGCTGTAGAACACGCCGCCGACGGCCAGCAGCACCATCGCAGCCACCCCGGCCTTGTGCAGGATGGTCGGGCAGTACCACACGGCCACCCAGCCCAGCACGATGTACAGCGGCACGCCCAGCCAGCGCGGCGCCGACGGCCAGCACACCTTGAGCAGGATGCCCGCCACCGCGCCGCCCCAGACGATCCACAGCACCTCCATCCCGGTTTGCTGCGGCATGGCCAGGCGGGCGAACGGTGTGTAGCTGCCGGCGATGAACACGAAGATCATCGAGTGGTCGAGCCGCTTCATCAGGTTGCGGGCGGCCGCCGACTTCCACTGCACCCGGTGGTAGGTGGCGCTGACGGCGAACATCGCCACCGTTGCCGCCGCGTAGACCAGCGTCGAGTGCCCTGCGCGCGGCGAGGACGCGGCCCACGACACCGAGACCAGGGTTGCGCCGGTGATGATCGCCAGCCAGGCGGAGACGAAGTGGATCCAGCCGCGCATGCGGGGCTTGGTGAGGACGCTGGCCGCGCCTTCGACAAGCTGTTCGACCGTATTGCCCGGCGTGATCGCCTCGGCTCCGCGCTCTGGGGTGGCGGGTGTGCTCGTCTGGCTACTCATATCTCCTGGGGCCTCGTCGTGCAGGTCGGGAAACTGCCAGTGGCTGCTTACCCGCCACAGTAATCGGCAACCGCCGCGGAGGGGTGTTCGCATCGCGGTGAGATCGCCGGATCAGCAGGGGGGAATTTGGTGTAGCTCACAGTAGGCTGAGTCTCCGTGGAAATTATCCCGCCGCGTCTCAAAGAGCCGCTGTATCGCGTCTACGAGCTGCGGCTGCGGCAGGGTCTGGCGTCGTCCAAATCCGACCTGCCCCGCCACATCGCGGTCCTGTGCGACGGCAACCGGCGGTGGGCCCGCGACGCCGGCTACGCCGACGTCAGCTACGGCTACCGCATGGGCGCCGCGAAGATCGCCGAGATGCTGCGCTGGTGCCAGGAGGCCGGCATCGAGATGACCACGGTCTACCTGCTGTCCACGGAGAACCTGCAGCGCGATCCCGAGGAACTGGCCGGTCTGATCGAGATCATCACCGATGTCGTCGAGGAGATCTGCGCGCCGGCCAACCGCTGGAGCGTGCGCACCGTCGGCGATCTGGAGTTGCTCGGCGAGGAACCGGCCCGGCGGCTGCGCGGCGCGGTGGAGTCGACGCCCGTCGTGGCGCCGTTCCACGTCAACGTCGCGGTGGGTTACGGCGGCCGTCGCGAGATCGTCGACGCGGTGCGGGCGCTGCTGAGCAAGGAGCTCGCCAACGGTGCGTCCGCCGAGGAGCTCATCGACGCGGTGACCGTCGACGGCATCTCCGAAAACCTGTACACCTCCGGGCAACCCGATCCCGACCTGGTCATCCGCACGTCGGGGGAACAACGCCTCTCCGGGTTCCTGCTGTGGCAGAGCGCGTATTCGGAGATGTGGTTCACGGAGGCGCACTGGCCCGCATTCCGCCGGGTCGATTTCCTGCGTGCGCTGCGCGACTACAGCCAGCGGCACCGCCGGTACGGCAAGTAGCCGAGGGGCTTAGCGGTCGTTCGACTCCGTGACAAACTAGGTTCATGGCTGCGCTGTCGGCGGTGGTGTTCACGCTGAGCGGCTGGCTCGGGTTGTACCTGCTGGCTCGCGATCCACGTAAGCCGGTGCTGGTGTTGGCGGCGATCGGGCTGTGCGGCTTCGCGTTCGTGGTGGGGCTGGACGGCGTGCGGACCGTCAGCCCGGCGTACGCGCACCTGCTCGCCCGCGTCGAGATCTACCTGGTGGCGATCCCCGGTGTGGCGTGGTTCGCGGTGCTCGTCGAGCTGTGCCGGCCCAGCGACGGTTCGAGGGCGCGCACCCGAGAGGTGCTGCTGGTCGCCGGGGTCGCGGCGCTGACGCTGGTCGGGGCAATGCTGGCCGGCAGTGTCGACGGGCCGCTGCGCACGGGCCACTGGGTGATGTTCGCGGTGATCTCGGTGTCCACCTTCGGCGCGATGGCGGTCGCGTTGCGGCAGCCCCGCCGGCCGCGGTCGGCCGTCGGGCTCGCCGTCGTCGCGACCCTGTTCTTCGCGCTGGGCAACGCCATCCTGATCATTCCGCTGGGCCTGGTGCCCAGCTGGGTTGCGCTCGCATCGACGAGCCTCGACGTCCTCTCCCTCGGGATCGCCGTGGCCCTGTGGGACGCGTTCGACGAGGGCCAGGCGTTGCGCGCCGACATGCTCCGCTCGTTCGCCGGCTCGGTGGCGGTGGCGGTGCTGTTCGGCGCCCAGGCGCTGATCGGCCTGGCGCTGACGCGCGACGACCGTGCCGCGCAGACCGCGCTCACCGTGCTGCTGTTCACCAGCCTGGCCGTCGCGATCGCCGTGCAGGTGCTCGCGGATCCGCTGGCCGGGGTTCTCGACCGGCTGGCGTTCTCGAAATCGCCTGCGCTGCGCGAGGATCGGGCGGCGCTGCGCAACACCGGCGCGGCGCTGCCGCTGCGGTCGGTGGATCCGCTCAACCACGTCGACGACGCCACGTTCGCCAGGCTCACCCGCCGGGCCCTGACGCACTACGCCGACCTGAGCAAACTGGTCGCCAGCCCGTTGACCGCGCTGCCCGTCATCGACGAGCGGCTCGCCGAGCGGGGCGCACCCGACCATCCGCTGGAGCGGGCCAACGAGCTCAAGGCGGTTCTCGCCGAGGCGATCGGGCGGCTCAAACCGCGCGACGCCGGCGACTTCGGGACCACCGAGCAGTGGCGGCACTACAACTCGCTGTACTTCCCCTACGTCGTCGGGGTGCGCGCCTACGCGCAGAACGCCACCGCCGCGGGACTGGATCCGATCGCCCGGCAGGCCTGGCAGTGGTTGGTGACCGACGTGCCGCAACGCTCGCTGCACAACTGGCAGAACGCCGCCGCCCGGTTGATCGCCGCGGACCTGCGGGCCCGGGTCCCCGTGACCAGCGACTAGCCGCTCGACCCCGGCGTCCGTGACTTCAGTCACCGGCGGCGGCGTCGTGCCCGGCTCGCAGCGACACCGCGGTCGGCACCCGCCGGAGGCGCGACTGTCGCGCTGAGGCGGGTACACCGCGTGTCCCCGAAAATGTGTGACTGCTGGGGCTGCTGAGCGCCAGGCTGGCGTCTGTCGAATAACAATCGGGATTCGGGACCGCAAACGGGAATAGCCGAGTGAACTCGCTGGTCTGTGTATGCGTGGCAGTAGTTGGCAGTGCCACGAGTCGATATGGCAGTGGGCCGGCGGCACGCTGATGTTCGACCCCCAATCGCCATCGCGAGGAGTAATCACATGATGTATGCATCTGGCGCACCCGGTCTGGCGACCCGACCCCTCTACGACGCGACCGACTCGCTGTTGCGTTTCGCCATGCGCGCCGACGCCACCCTCACCGGACTGTGCGGTTTGGCCATCGCCTTTCTCGCCGACCCACTTTCATCGCTGACGGGCCTGACGTCGTTGCAGGAGTACAGCCTCGGCGCCCTGTTCGTGTTCAGCGGCTTGGCCGTGTTCCTCGTTGCGGCGGCGCCGAACCTGCGCCGCGTCGGCATCGGCGTCATCGTGGCCAACGTCGTGTTCACGCTGGCAGCGATCGTGGCCGCGGGCGTGTTTCCGCTGTCCGCCACCGGGATCGCTGCCACGCTGGCCGTCGGCGTGTACACCGCGGCGTTCGCCGGGCTGCAGTACCTGGGGGTGCGCCGCCTCGAAACGGCGTGACCGCTAGAGCTTGCGCAACCGGAGCCGGTTGATGGAATGGTCGGCGTCCTTGCGCAGCACCAGGGTGGCCCGGGGCCGCGTGGGCAGGATGTTCTCGACCAGGTTCGGACGGTTGATGGATCGCCAGATCTCGCGCGCCGCGGCGACGGCCTTGGTGTCGTTGAGCGCGGAGTAGTGGTGGAAGTGCGATTCGGGGTCGGCGAAGGCGGTGCCCCGCAACGACAGGAACCGCGACACGTACCACTGCTCGATGTCCTCGATCCGGGCGTCCACGTACAGCGAGAAGTCGAACAGGTCCGACACCATCAAGGTCGGCCCGGTCTGCAGCACGTTGAGGCCCTCCAGGATCAAGATGTCGGGATGGCGGACCACGTGCTTGGCCCCGGGAATGATGTCGTATTTCAGGTGCGAGTAGACCGGCGCGCACGCGTAGTCCGAGCCGGACTTGACCGACGTCACGAACCGCATCAGCGCCCTGCGGTTGTAGCTCTCCGGAAAACCTTTGCGGTGCATCAGGTTTCGCCGGCCGAGTTCGGCGTTCGGGTACAGGAAGCCGTCGGTGGTCACCAGGTCGACCCTCGGGTGGTGATCCCAGCGGGCGAGCAGGGCCTGCAGCACGCGGGCGGTGGTGGATTTGCCCACCGCGACACTGCCGGCCACGCCGATCACGAACGGCACCGGCCGGTCCGGATTTTGCTGCGGCTCACCGAGGAACTCCGCGGTGGCGGCAAACAACCGCTGGCGGGCGGCGACCTGAAGGTGAATGAGCCGGGCCAGCGGCAGGTAGACCTCTTCCACTTCGAGGAGGTCAAGCTGCTCGCCGAGACCGCGCAGGCCAACCAATTCCTCTTCGGTGAGGGCCAGCGGCGTCGACATGCGAAGCGCGCGCCATTGCTTTCGGTCGAACTCCACATAGGGGCTCGGCTCGCTAAGCCGCGGCATGGTGCAAGTGTTGCAGGGGCGGACGCGCGCCCGACGGCTGGGCTGGCTAAACCGTCGCTGGATAGACTGGCGCCGTGACTGCTGCACCCGACGCCCGGCCCTCGACCTCTGTGATGTCCTCCCCGCTCGCCGAGGTCGACCCCGACATCGCCGAGCTGCTCGGCAAGGAGCTGGGCCGCCAGCGCGACACGCTGGAGATGATCGCCTCGGAGAACTTCGTGCCGCGCTCGGTGCTGCAGGCCCAGGGCAGCGTGCTCACGAACAAATACGCCGAGGGGCTGCCCGGCCGGCGGTACTACGGCGGCTGCGAGTACGTCGACGTCGTGGAGAACATCGCCCGCGACCGGGCCAAGGCGCTGTTCGGGGCCGACTTCGCCAACGTGCAGCCGCATTCGGGCGCGCAGGCCAACGCCGCCGTCCTGCACGCGCTGATGACCCCGGGGGACCGCTTGCTGGGCCTCGACCTGGCCAACGGTGGTCACCTGACACACGGGATGAAGCTGAACTTCTCCGGCAAGCTCTACGAAACCGGCTTCTACGGTGTGGATCCCACGACTCACCTGGTCGACATGGACGCGGTGCGGGCCAAGGCGCTCGAGTTCCGCCCCGCGGTCATCATCGCCGGATGGTCCGCCTACCCGCGGATCCTGGACTTCGCGGCGTTTCGCTCGATCGCCGACGAGGTCGGCGCCAAGCTGTGGGTGGACATGGCGCACTTCGCCGGCCTGGTCGCCGTCGGACTGCACCCCTCGCCGGTGCCGCACGCGGACGTGGTGTCCACGACGGTGCACAAGACGCTCGGCGGCCCACGTTCCGGCCTGATCCTCGGTAAGCAGGAATACGCGAAGTCCATCAACTCCGCGGTCTTCCCCGGCCAGCAGGGCGGACCGCTGATGCACGTCATCGCGGGCAAGGCCGTCGCGCTCAAGATCGCCGGCACCCCCGAGTTCGCCGACCGCCAGCAGCGCACCCTGTCGGGCGCCCGCATCATCGCGGACCGGCTGACGGCCCCCGACGTCACCAAGGCCGGCGTGTCGGTGGTCAGCGGCGGCACCGACGTCCACCTCGTGCTGGTCGACCTGCGCAACTCCCCGCTCGACGGCAAGGCCGCCGAGGACCTGCTGCACGAGATCGGCATCACGGTCAACCGCAACGCGGTTCCCAACGACCCCCGGCCGCCGATGGTGACCTCGGGCCTGCGGGTGGGGACGCCCGCGCTGGCGACCCGCGGCTTCGGGGATGCGGAGTTCACCGAGGTCGCCGACGTCATCGCCACGGCGCTGGCGGCGGGCACCGCGGCCGACCTGACGGCCCTGCGCCAGCGGGTGACCCGCCTCGCCCGTGACTTTCCGCTGTACGACGGCCTCGAGGAGTGGACGCTGGTCGACCGCTGAGGCGGATCAGGGACCAAAGTCACCAGTTGTCACGACACGGGCCGGGCGATTTCACGAACCTGTGTATGCGAGTTACAGTAACCGCATGGCACAGAAACCTGTAGCTAACGCGCTGACCCTGGAACTCGAGCCGGTGTGCGAGGCCAACATGGACCGCCACCTCAACACCGAGGAAATCTGGTTCGCCCACGACTACGTGCCGTTCGACCGCGGCGAAAACTTCGCCTTCCTCGGTGGACGGGACTGGCAGCCGTCCGACGCGACGCTTCCCCGCGAGTACACGGACGCCTGCGAGATCCTGCTGCTGCTCAAGGACAACCTGGCCGGACACCACCGCGAACTCGTCGAGCACTTCATCCTCGAAGACTGGTGGGGTCGCTGGCTGGGCCGGTGGACCGCCGAGGAGCACCTGCACACCATCGCGCTGCGCGAATACCTGGTGGTCACCCGTGAGGTCGACCCGACCGCCAACGAGGAGGCCCGGGTCGAGTACGTCATGAAGGGCTACCGCGCGGACACCTACACGCAGGTCGAGACCCTGGTGCACATGGCTTTCTCCGAGCGCACCTACGCCGTCTTCTGCGAGAACCTGGCCGCGAAGCTCGAAGAGCCCATCCTGGCCGGGCTCATCGACCGCATCGCACGCGACGAGCGTCGGCACGAACTGTTCTTCTCCAACCTCGTCGAGCACTGCCTGCAGTACACCCGCGACGAGACGATTGCCGCCATCGCGGCCCGCGCCGCCGACCTGCAGGTGCCCGGCGCGGACATCGACTCCTATCGGGACAAGCTGCGTAATGTCGCCGATGCGGGCATCTTCGACCAACAGCAGCTGCGGCAGGCGATCTCGGATCGCATCACCGCATGGGGTGTCGCCGACGAGCCCGCCCTCAAGCAGTTCGTCATCAGCTAGCCGATTCTCGCGCGTGAGCGCTTAGACCTCGGCGCGCCTGCGCTGCTGCAAAGCGGCGACGAGAGTAGCGTCGTTCTCGATGGTCAGCGTCATGCTCAGCTGCCAGGGCGGCACCTCCCGTCATCACAACGGAAGGACCGGCCCCGGTCCTGGTGCCGCAGTTCCCGCCGACATGCCTGTGCGGGTCCGCGCGGGCTTACCCCGCTCGAGGAGCGCTACGTGACCGAAATCCGGACCTACGTGATCGACACCTCCGTGCTGCTGTCCGACCCCTGGGCGTGTAGCCGGTTCGCCGAGCACGAGGTGGTGGTCCCGCTGGTGGTGATCAGCGAACTGGAGGCCAAACGGCATCACCACGAGTTGGGGTGGTTCGCCCGTCAGGCGTTACGTTTGTTCGACGATCTCCGGCTCGTGCACGGACGGCTTGATCAGCCCATTCCCGTTGGGGCGCAAGGCGGTACGCTGCACGTCGAGCTCAACCACACCGATCCCGCGGTGCTGCCCGCCGGGTTCCGAAGCGACAACAACGACTGCCGGATCTTGAGTTGCGCCGCCAACCTCGCCGCCGAGGGCAGGCGAGTCACGTTGGTGAGCAAGGACATTCCCCTTCGCGTCAAGGCCGCCGCGGTCGGCCTGGCCGCCGACGAGTATCACGCGCAGGATGTGGTGGCCTCCGGATGGTCGGGGATGCGCGAGATCGAGACCGCGACCGAGGACATCGACGCGCTGTTCGCCGAGGGTGAGATAGACCTGGCCGAGGCGCGAGACCTGCCCTGCCACACCGGCATTCGGCTTCTCGGCGGGAGCTCGCACGCGCTGGGCCGGGTGAACGCGGACAAGCGCGTCCAGTTGGTGCGCGGCGACCGCGAGGCGTTCGGCCTGCGCGGCCGGTCCGCCGAGCAGCGCGTGGCGCTCGACCTGCTGCTCGACGAGTCCGTCGGCATCGTGTCGCTGGGCGGCAAGGCGGGCACCGGCAAGTCGGCGCTGGCGCTGTGCGCCGGCCTGGAGGCGGTGCTGGAACGGCGGACCCAGCGCAAGGTGGTGGTCTTCCGCCCGCTCTACGCCGTCGGCGGCCAGGAGCTGGGCTACCTGCCGGGCAGCGAGAGCGAGAAGATGGGCCCCTGGGCGCAGGCGGTCTTCGACACGCTCGAGGGCCTGGCCAGCCCGGCGGTGCTGGAGGAGGTGCTCTCCCGGGGCATGCTCGAGGTGCTGCCGCTGACCCACATCCGGGGCCGCTCACTGCACGACTCGTTCGTGATCGTCGACGAGGCGCAGTCGCTGGAGCGCAACGTCCTGCTGACGGTGCTGTCCAGGCTGGGCGCCGGTTCGCGGGTGGTGCTGACGCACGACATCGCCCAGCGGGACAACCTGCGGGTCGGCCGGCACGACGGGGTCGCCGCGGTGATCGAGAAGCTCAAGGGGCACCCGCTGTTCGCCCACATCACGCTGCTGCGCAGCGAGCGGTCGCCGATCGCCGCGCTGGTCACCGAGATGCTCGAGGAGATCGCCGGCCCGCAGTGACGGCGCATTTCGCCTGGCCACGCGTTCGATAAACTTCGACGGTGCCGAAACGACCCGACAACCAGGCCTGGCGCTATGGGCGCATGGTGGTCGGTGTCGTCGCGGCCGTCGCCGTGCTGGTCATCGGCGGGCTGACCGGCCATGTGACCCGCGCCGACAACCTGAGCTGCTCGGTGGTCAAGTGCGTCGCGCTGACGTTCGACGACGGGCCCGGGCCCTTCGACGAGCGGCTGCTGCAAATCCTGAAGGACAACGACGCGAAGGCGACCTTCTTCCTGATCGGCAACAAGGTCGCCGCCAACCCGGCGGGCGCCAAGCGGATCGCCGATGCGGGGATGGAGATCGGCAGCCACACGTGGGAGCACCCCAACATGGCGACCATCCCGCCGGAAGACATCGCCCCCCAGTTCGCCAAGGCCAACGACGCGATCACCGCCGCGACGGGGCGCACGCCGACGTTGTATCGCCCCGCGGGCGGCTTGTCCAGCGACGCGGTGCGGCAGACCGCGGCGACGTTCGGCCTCGCCGAAATCCTCTGGGATGTCATCCCGTTCGATTGGGCCAACGACTCGAACACGGCCGCGACGCGCTACATGCTGATGACGTACATCAAGCCGGGTTCGGTGGTGTTGTTCCACAACACCTACTCGAGCACCGTCGACCTGGTCTACCAATTCCTTCCGGTGCTCAAGGCCAACGGCTACCGGATGGTGACGGTCAGCGAACTGCTCGGCCCGCGGACGCCCGGTAGCAGCTACGGCAGCCGCGAGAACGGGCCGCCCGCCAACGAGTTGCACGACATCCCGGCGAGCGACATCCCCACCCTGCCGAACACGCCGTCGCCCAAGCCGATGCCCAATTTCCCGATCACCGACATCCCGGGCCAGAACTCGGGCGGACCCAACAACGGTGCCTAGCACAAGCGTTGGGACGCGTACGGCCGCCTGGCTTCGGAACGCCGGCCCCCACACGGCATTGCAGCGAAAGTCCCTCCGTCGGTTAGCCATTCAATACGGGTTGGATCTTTCCCTGTCCTACTTTCTGGCCGTCATCGAGGCGGCCGCCATCTTGATCCCGTTGCGGGGCCACACCTCCATCGGCGAGAATGCGGACTTCGCGAAGAACAACACGGCGGCGGTGTTGGTGCTCGTCACGCTCGGCGTCGCCGGCGTCGCGGCGGCGGGCGTCGTGAGCGCGACCCCGACGCTGCGCTGGTTTGTCGCCGGGGCCGAGCCCACCCAGGAGCAGCGGGAAGCGGCACTGAAGCTGCCAGGTCGCCAATCAACAATCCTGTTCGGGGCCTGGGCCGTCACCGGCACCATCTTCATGTTGCTCAATCTTCGAGGCGGGGCGCAGCTGTTGTTGCCCATCGCCCTGGGCGCGCTGCTGGGCGGACCCGCGGCCGCCGGCACGGCGATGCTGCTGGCGCAGCGCGTCCTGCGGCCGATCATGCGCGCCGCCACGCTCGGCTGCGAACCGCGGATGACCGTGCCGGGCGTGTATGCGCGGCTGGTGCTGCTGTGGTTCCTGTGCAGCGCCTTCCCGATCGGGGTGATCGCGACGCTGGTCGTGCTCCGTTCGTACGGCTGGCTGATCGAGAAGTCGACGTCGCTGGATATACCGATCCTGGTGGTCGCGCTGGCGGCGCTGGTGCTGGGACTGCCGACCATGATCCTGACGTCACGATCCATCTCGGATCCGCTCGGCGAGGTCGTCGACGCGATGGCGGAGGTCGAGCACGGCCACATGGAAACCTACGTCGGGGCCTACGAACGCTCCCAGATCGGGCGACTGCAAACGGGTTTCAACCGCATGGTGGCCGGGCTGGCGGAGCGAGACCGGTTGCGCGACCTGTTCGGGCGCCACGTCGGGGCCGACGTCGCCCAGCGCGCCATCAACGAGGGCGCCTCGCTGTCGGGAGACGTGGTCGAGGCGGCGGTTCTCTACATCGACCTGGTGGGATCGACGCAGCTGGCGGAAAACCTTCCGCCCCAAGAGGTTGCCGAAATCCTCAACGATTTCTTCCGCATCGTCGTCGACGCCGTCGACGAACACCACGGGCTGATCAACAAATTCGCGGGGGATGCCGCGCTGGCCGTCTTCGGAGTGCCGTTGGCCACCAGCGAGCCTGCGTCCGCCGCACTGGCGACCGCCCGCGCCCTGGGTACCCAATTGCGGCGCTTGCCCGTCGATTTCGGCATCGGCGTCTCGGCGGGCCGGGTCTTCGCCGGCAACATCGGCGCGGAGAACCGTTACGAGTACACGGTGATCGGCGACGCGGTCAACGAGGCCGCGCGGTTGGCCGATCTGGCGAAGACCGCCGACCGGCGGATTCTGTGTGCGGCGGGAGCAATCGAGCGGGCCGGCGAGGCCGAGCAAACGCATTGGGCCGAGTGCTATTCCACCGTCCTGCGGGGACGCTCGGAAGCTACCCAGGTCTCGGCGCCGACGAGGTAGGGCGCCGGAACCGCGTCAGGACTTGTTCACCTTGAGCGCGGCGATGATCTTGCCGATGATGCCAGCCGACGCCGCGTCACCGATCGGGGTGCTGCCGATGAAGGCGGTGACCGGCTTGGTGTCGACGGTGATCACCGTGACCGAGTCGCCCTTGACGTTGCGGGTGGGGTCGGCGATCGTGATGTCGGCGTCGGCGCGGGCGGCCTTGGTTCCGTCGACCGTGATCGACGACGACTTCACCGGGCCGAGTGTGGGCTGCGCGTTCGCGTAGCCGGGTCCGTTGGCGATGCACTGCAACAGCTTCGACGCCTGCGCGGTGACGTCCATGCTGGCGACGAAGTTGGTGACGCCGACCTCGGCCGTCATCATCCACTGGCTGGCCCCGGGCACTTCCTGGGCGACGCCGACGGCGCCGATCAGGTTCGGGTTCTGGTCGTCGGAGAACACGGTCCAGTTGGGCGGCACCGAGCTTGCCGGGAACGAGAGCTTGCCGGCCGTGATCGAGTCGGTCCGCGGCATCTCACCGCCGGAGACGTTCGGGGTGCAATCGGTGGCGGTCTGCTGGCCCCTCGGTTGGCTGCTGGTGCTGGTGGACGTCGAGGGCGCAGCGGTCGGGGACTTGCCGTGGCTGCCGCCCCGCATCACGATCAGGGTCGCCACCAGTGCGATGACGGCCAGGATGACGAGGCCACCGACGATCAGCCAGGGCAGCTTCGAGCCAGGTCCGCGCGGTGGCGGCCCCGGCGGATACGGCCCGGGCGGGAATGGCTGTCCCGGTTGCGGATAGCCCTGGGGCGGGTACGGGTAGGGACCGGTCGGCGGGTACGGTTGCGGGCCACCCTGCGGCGGGCCGCCCTGCGGCGGGCCGCCCTGCGGCGGGCCGCCCCAATAGTGTTGCTGCCCATAGGGGTTTCCGTAGGGTCCCTGACCGTAGGGGCCGCCGGGCGGAGTCGTCATCGCTGCAACACCCGCCTACTTCGCCGGCTTGACCTTGGCCATCGCCAAGACGTCGAGGCGGCGGTCGAGTTCTTCCTCCGAAAGCTTGTCGCCGATCAGCCCGCGGTCGATCACGGTCTGGCGGATCGTCTTGCGCTCCTTGAGCGCCTGCTTGGCCACCGCGGCGGCCTCCTCGTAGCCGATCGCCGAGTTCAACGGCGTCACGATGGAAGGCGACGACTCGGCCAGCTCCCGCAGGTGGTCGACGTTGGCCTTGAGCCCGACGATGCAGCGCTCCGCGAACAGCCTCGATACGTTGGTCAGCAGCTTGAACGATTCCAAGATGTTGCGGGCCATCATCGGGATGTAGACGTTGAGCTCGAACGCGCCCGACAGACCGCCGACGGCGACGGCCGCGTCGTTACCGATCACCTGCGCGGCCACCTGCGTAACCGCCTCGGGCAGAACGGGATTCACCTTGCCCGGCATGATCGAACTACCAGGCTGCAGGTCCGGCAGCTGGATCTCGGCCAGGCCGGTCAGCGGGCCCGAGCCCATCCAGCGGATGTCGTTGGCGATCTTGGTCAAGGACACCGCGATGGTGCGCAGCGCGCCGGACGCCTCGACCAGGCCGTCGCGCGCGGCCTGTGCCTCGAAAGAATTTGTGGCCGTGCGCAATTCGTTGAGGCCGGTGGAGGCGATCAACGTCTCGACCACCTTGGCGCCGAAACCGTCGGGGGCGTTGAGGCCGGTGCCCACCGCGGTGCCACCGATCGCCAGCTCGCCCAGCCGCGGCAGCGTGGCGCGCACCCGCTCGATGCCGGCTTCGATCTGGCGGGCGTAGCCGCTGAACTCCTGGCCGAGCGTCACCGGGACGGCGTCCATCAGGTGCGTGCGGCCCGACTTGACCACCGTCTGCCACTCGCGGGCCTTGCTCTCCAGCGCCTCGTGCAGCACCTCGAGCGCCGGGATCAGGTGGCGCACCGCGGCCTCGGTCGCCGCGATGTGGGTCGCGGTCGGGAAGGTGTCGTTGGACGACTGCGACATGTTCACGTCGTCGTTGGGGTGCACCGTGACGCCGTTGGCCGCCGCGATGCTCGCGATCACCTCGTTGGTGTTCATGTTCGAGCTGGTGCCCGAACCGGTCTGGAAGACGTCGATGGGGAATTGGTCGTCGTGCCGGCCGTCGGCGATCTCGGCCGCCGCGGCGATGATCGCGTCCGCCTTCTCCGGTGCCAGCAGCCCGAGGTCCTTGTTGACCTGCGCGCAGGCGCCCTTCAACAGGCCCAGCGCGCGGATCTGGGTGCGCTCCAGTCCGCGGCCCGAAATGGGGAAGTTCTCCACCGCACGCTGGGTCTGCGCGCGCCACAACGCCTTTGCGGGCACCCGGACCTCGCCCATGGTGTCGTGCTCGATGCGGTATTCGGTGTCGGTGGCGCTATCGGCCATAGGTTGCAGTCCTCGCTGGTTTTCGGTCAGGGCAGGGGATAGGCGGCAGTGCTGTCGCCGGTGAAGTCGATGGCGGAGTACTCGTTGAGTTTCGAGAGCCGGTGGTAGGCCTCGATCATGCGCACGGTGCCCGACTTCGACCGCATCACGATCGACTGCGTGGTGCAGCCGCCGGGGTAGTACTGCACGCCCTTGAGCAGGTCGCCGCTGGTGACGCCGGTGGCGCAGAAGAAGACGTTCTCCCCGGACACCAGGTCCTCGGTGGTCAGCACCCGATCGACGTCGTGGCCGGCGTTGATCGCCTTCTGGCGCTCCTCGTCGTCCTTCGGCGCCAGCTGCGCCTGAATGGCGCCCCCCATGCACCGGATCGCGGCGGCGGCGATGATGCCTTCCGGGGTGCCGCCGATCCCGGCCAGCATGTCGGTGCCCGAGTCGGGCCGGCAGGCCGAGATCGCGCCCGCGACATCCCCGTCGGTGATCAGCCGGATGCGGGCGCCGGTCAGCCGGACGTCTTCGATCAGCTGCGCGTGCCGCGGCCGGTCCAGGATGCACACGGTCATGTCCCGCACCGACAGCGCCTTCACCTTGGCGACGGCCTTGATGTTCTCGGCGATCGGCGCGGTGATGTCCAGCACGTTGGCGGCCTCGGGCCCGACGGCGATCTTGTTCATGTAGAACACCGCCGACGGGTCGAACATCGCGCCGCGGTCGGCGACCGCAAGCACCGAGATGGCGTTGGGCATGCCCTTGCTCATCAGGGTGGTGCCGTCGATCGGGTCGACGGCGAAGTCGCAGTCCGGCCCGTCGCCGTTGCCGACCTCCTCGCCGTTGTAGAGCATCGGCGCGTGGTCCTTCTCGCCCTCGCCGATGACCACCACGCCGCGCATCGACACGGTGTTGACCAGCTCACGCATGGCGTCGACGGCCGCGCCGTCGCCGCCCTCTTTGTCACCGCGGCCCACCCAGCGGCCCGCGGCCATGGCCCCGGCCTCGGTGACGCGCACCAGTTCCAGTGCCAGGTTGCGGTCCGGGGCTTCACCACGTGGCCGCCCGGCCGGGCGGTCGCCCTCAACTGTCATGGTTGGTGATTGTCCCAGAAGCGGATCGGTCTGCTGGAACTGGGATACTCGGGGGATGACCGAAGAGCTGCCGCCGAATGCCGAGGTAGCCGGCGAGCCGGCCCCGGTGGCCGGACCTGCTGCCAGGCCGGCCAAACCGCGGTTGCTGCAGGACGGCCGCGACATGTTCTGGTCGCTGATGCCGTTGGTCCTCGGCTGTATCTTGCTGGCCGGCCTGGTGGGCATGTGCTCCTTCCAGCTGGGCAGTCACCAGGGCGCGGTCCCGTCCTACGACGCGTCGGGCGCCCTGCGTGCCGACGCCGCGACGCTGGGCTTCCCGATCCGGCAGCCCAAGCTGCCCGCCGGCTGGCAGGCCAACTCCGGCAGCCGGGGCGGGATCCAGGGCGGCCGCGCCGACCCCGCGACCGGCCAGCGGGTGAACGCGGCCACCTCGATCGTCGGCTACATCAGCCCGACCGGGATGTATCTGAGCCTGACCCAGAGCAACGCCGACGAGGACAAACTGGTGGGCTCGATCCACCGGTCGGCCTATCCCGCCGGAACGGTCGACGTCGCCGGGACCACCTGGGTCGTCTACAACGGCGGCGGCCAAAGCGGGGCGGACGCCGAGCCGGTGTGGACCACCCGGCTCACCGGCCCGTCCGGAGCCACCCAGATTGCGATAACCGGTGCCGGTGACACCGATCAATTCCGTACGCTGGCTTCGGCGACGCAATCGCAACCGCCGTTACCGGCGCGCTGAAGGAAGGCCGAGCGTGACTGCACCCCAAGCGGATCTGTCCGGATGGTCAGTGGCGCCGTTCACCGGTGGCGGCTACACCCATGACGTCTACCGCAAAGGCAGCGGCCCCGGCGTCGTGCTGATACCCGAAATCCCCGGGATCCATCCCGGTGTGCTGGCCCTGGGCAATCACCTCGTGGACAACGGCTTCACGGTCGCGATGCCGTCGCTGTTCGGCGAGCCGGGCAAAGCCAAGACGGTCGGCTACATCGCCTCCTCGATCAGCCGCGCTTGTGTGGCAAAGGAATTCGCGGCCTTCGCGACGAACAAGCAGCGGCCGGTGTCGATGTTCCTGCGCGCGCTGGCCCGTGACCTCAACGCGTCGACCCCGGGCAAGGGCGTCGGCGTGATCGGCCAATGCTTCACCGGCGGTTTCGCGCTGGCCGTCGCCGTCGACGATGCCGTCCTGGCCCCGGTGCTTTCCCAGCCCTCGGTACCCTTGCCGCTGGGACGGGCCCGGCGCCGCGATCCCGGCCTCAGCGAATCCGAACTGGCCACCGTGGCCGATCGCTGCGCCAACGACGGCCTGTGCGCGATGGGTCTGCGGTTCAGTGAGGACAGCGCCGTGCCGCGCGAGCGTTTCGCGGTGCTCAAGGAGCGACTCGGGGACGCGTTCGAGGTGATCGAGATCGATTCCAGCCCGGGCAATGTCGGCGGTTTCGGCAGGATGGCGCATTCGGTGCTGACCGACGAGGTCCGCGAGGTGGACGGCCAGCCGGCGTACGAGGCCCGCAAGCGGGTAGTCGAGTTCCTCACCCAGCGCCTTGGTTAGGAAAGCCCCACACGCATGACGACTACCACCCAAGACCGCGTGGTCGAAACCACCTTCGGTCCCGTCCGCGGAGCCGATGACGGCCGCGTGAGCTCGTGGAAGGGCATCCGGTATGCCGCCCCGCCCGTCGGCGCCCTGCGTTTCCGGGCGCCGCAGCCCCCCGAACGGTGGACCGAGGTGGCCGACGCCACCCGCTACGGGCCGGCGTGCCCGCAGCCGGTCTTCCCCAACATGCCGCTCGACCTGGGCGCACCGCAGGGCGAAGACTGCCTGCGGCTCAACGTCTGGGCATCGTCCGGCACGCAGCCGGGCGACGGAAAGCCCGTGATGGTGTGGCTGCACGGGGGCGCTTACGTCCTGGGGTCGGGCAGCCAGGCGCTGTACGACGGGCGCCGGCTGGTCGGCGGTGGCGAGGTCATCGTGGTCACGGTCAACTACCGGGTGGGAGCGCTCGGTTTCATGGACTTGTCGTCGTTCACCACGTCGCGGCGGCGGTTCGACTCCAACGTCGGGCTGCGCGACGTGCTGGCTGCCCTGCGCTGGGTGCGTGACAACATCGCAGCCTTCGGCGGTGATCCCCGCAACGTGACGCTGTTCGGTGAATCCGCGGGCGCGGGGATCGTGACCACCCTGCTCGCCAGCCCGTCCGCCGAGGGACTGTTCGCCCGCGCGATCGCCCAGAGTTCACCGGCCACGTCGGTATACGACCGGCGCCGGGCTGAACGCGTCGCAGAAACCGTCCTCGACAGGCTTGACGTCGACGCGGACCGGTTGCCCGACGTGCCGACCGCGGTGCTGCTTGCCGCATCCCAAGAGGTCTTCGACGAAGTGCCGGTGCGCAATCCCGGCCTCCTTGCGTTCGTCCCGATGATCAGGGGGACCGGAAGCGAGCGGCCCTCCTGCACGCGCTTGACCGGGTAGTCGTCCAGCAGGTCGCCGTCGATGATCGGGACGAACGCAAGGAGGCCGGGATTGCGCACCGGCACTTCGTCGAAGACCTCTTGGGATGCGGCAAGCAGCAC
>NZ_LZIX01000157.1:0-20748 GCF_001666955.1 Mycobacterium sp. E735
TTTCGCCGACGGGCGCGCCGGCGTGCTCGCCCAGAGGTCCTTGTTCAGCGCGGCGAATAGCGCGGACAGGTCGGGGCCCCCGGGCGAGTGTGATGTTTGCTGCTGTGGGATCTCACACAGGCAAGGGATGGTGCGGCACCGGTCGCACACGCTTGGCACGAGGGCATTGATGGAGGCCTTGTTTGGCCTGCGCTTGTCGCCCTTAGCCGATACGCCGGATTCATGTACTAGAGAAAACCGGGTCATTGGCCTGTGGTGTAGCGCTTGTAGCGGATGTAGCGGATGCATCGCGGAAGGCGGGGTGAGAGGTGTCCTCGTCATCGTCAGAAGGGAGGTACCGCTCCCATGCGTCAGTGAAGTTGGTGCGGTAATAGCCTTTGCGCACCTGGCTACCGTCGTTATCTCGTATGTTGCACGATGCGATGCCGTAGTGGCCAAGCAATTTGGCCAGGAAGCGGGTATCAATCCCCCCGCCGTCACGTTTGATAGAAGCCCACGGAGCCTCCTCCATGAGGTTGAGGCTGACAACTAGTTCCGCCGACATCAGATGTTTGGGTTCACTTCTGGCCGCATAGATGGCCTTGATGTCCCGCAGCAACATCACACCGATGCTCGGGAGCCTTCCCCTGGTGTCCGCTACAGCCGCTACAGCCGCCACACGGGCAGTCTGGGTCCAGTGTCCACCCACCAACTCGGCGACGACAAGTAGTGGTTCCCATGCGTCGGCGTCGCGGTCGTCGACGCCACTGGGCATCTCGGGCCAGTGCTGCTTCGCGTGTTCGCGCACGCTATCGGCCCCGTCGGCCAGCCGCGTTCCGAGTGCTTGCCCAATTGGCGCGTCGACTCGCTGCCGCCAAGGCTTAACCGTCTCAAACGGTGCTCGTTTCTTCATCCGTGCCACGATGGCGCGGGTCATAATGGTGTCAGGCAGATCGTTTAGTCCGGCCATCATGACGGCGCAATACGCGGGCAGCTCCTCAGTCACGATGTTGTCGCCGCGTGTTGCGCAGCGGCCCGCGACGGCTCCCTTGCGATGCCCCGCATTGATGAGACCGCGGACCTCCTCGTTCTCCCTGCCCTTCCCGAAGACCGTGTCGATCTCGTCGTAAAGAACGGTCGGCAGTCCTGCGGGATCGGAAATCTTGCGGAACAAGTAGGCCGACGTGACATTAACCGCGTGAACAGGACGCGGCACCAAGGGCTCAGTGACTTCGAGCGCTCTGGTCTTGCCGCTGGCCGGTTCCGGCGACAGAAATGCGAACCTCGGCGTCGACTCCCAGCAGTCCATGAGGTGCGTATGCGCGATCCACAGGACATGGGCGTGCCGCACGTGCTCATTGGGGTAGATGATGTATTGGCTCAGGAAGGCGTCGACCTCGTCGAGCAGCGCAACGCCGTCAATACTGCCGTAGGGAGGTGGCTCTTTCGGTGGGTCCGGCTGCGGGTCTCGCTGAATGTCGTCTGCAGTCTCGACTCTCAGCGGCGGAGGTTCCGGCTTGACCAACGACCACACGTCTTCGACTGTGTACCCCTCCATCAGATAGTCATCAAGGCCGGTTTTGGCGTCGGTGTCGGGCAGATGCAGGTAGCGCAGGCGCGAGCCCTGGCGGCCGAGGTAGTCGGCCAATCGGGTCAGTGCCTTGCGCACCGAAGGCTTGCGCGCCACGTCACCATCAAAGGCGAGAACTACCTCGCGGCCTTCCAGCGCGATGTCGTCCCAGTCGGCCAGCGCGGTTTTGCCGCCCTTGTGATTGGTTCCCCGCCAGTTCCACACCCCCGCCAGCGCCACGATGCACAGTCCATGCGCCGCGCCGCAATCGGCCTTCTTGGTGCCTTCAGTGACCCACAGCGGCTCGTCTGGGTCGTCAAGTTTTTCGCCGATGCCGCGCGGGACGTCCAGCCCGTTGATCTGGCCAGCTGGCATCACGTATTTGACAACCTTGCCGTCGTTGCGTCTCGGGTTGTCGGGCCGGAATGTGTATCCCCACGTGCTACCGCGCTTGGAAAGCTGCGGGATCAGCAGGCCCGGCACTCGGCGACTGGTCTGGTCGGAGAAGCCTAGCCCTAACAGGCGGCGGCGATCGATGACGGTCTCATAGCCGCGCAGCGCCGCGTGCTCTGTCGTGATGCCGGATGCAGCCAGCTGCGCCTGATGTTCATCGCTCAGCGGCTTGCCGCTTGCCGCTTCGTGGCTGGTGTAATGCCCGTCGTGTCGTCCCCCGGCGGTACGATCACCAAAGACCTGATCGTGAGAATGAGGGTCTTGCGGTTGGCTGGCGGTCTCATGGGCGGGGCCGCCGCCTCCGTCTTTACCTGGCATTACCTGCCGCCCCTCGGAGCACCTGGGTGCTGTGCCCGGCCGGGCGTTCGCAGAGCGTGCAGTTTTCTCCTGCTGGTGCGTGTAAGCCCTGAGACAGCTCCGTCGGCGTCTCCGATAGTCCGACGGCCGTCGTTCGCGCAAGCTTCGAGAGCGTTCTGAAGATCCTCACCTGTCATGCGCCAGCTGCGCGCAACTTTTCGTCCGGGAAGTCGACCGGTGCGCAATTGCTCGACCAGCCACCTTTCCGAAGGCGCGCCGAGGATCTCGACCGCTTCCGCGCTGGAGTAGGTCTTGAACTGACCCGTCCAATCAGCCACAGCGACCACCTGCCTGCTGTTGCTCCTGTGTAGTTATCCACGACAGCAGGGAGTCCCGCATGTAATAGATGCGGCGACCCACCCGAAAGAAGGGCGCGAATGAGCCCGTCGCTCTCGCCTTCTTCTGGCTAGATCGTGGAATGCGAAATTCGAGCTCGACATCGAGCGGTGTGAGAACGTCCACGGTGCTCCGAGACACATCGGATCCCTTCACCGGTCACTGGCGACCGAGGCCAAGGGGAGAACTTCTCCCTTCTCCCTATCTCGCCTGAGAAACACCGAAACACAGGTTTATGCACAAACGAGCCCCCCAGCGACCTGTTGACGCCTGAGAGTGCTCAGTTCGACCGGAATATCTTCAAATGGTCCGACCGACCGACTTCTGGCTTGGCTTTGTCATTGGGTTATCTAGCGGCACATGTCGGAGACTCAGCGCCGTCCGACGGTTAGCGTCCCCCAAGCGCATTTCCGATGACATCGGCGGCCGTCTGCATCGAGCGCCGATCAATATGCGCATAGAGACTGATTGTGGTGTTGATGCTCTCGTGACCGAGATGATGTTGAACCACCGGCAGCGGCACACCAGCGAGCACCAGCCAGCTCGCACAGGTATGCCGCAAGTCGTGGATACGAGGACGAAGGATCGGCACCGACTTGTCGGTAATCGGGTTGCCTTCCTCGTCGACCCAGGGCCAGGCGCGTTCGACCGCTGGCTTCCAGACCCGCTCATGGAAGCCGTTGCCCCTAACTGGTCGCCCGGCCTTATTGAGGAAGATCCACTCGTGCGAGTAGTCCAGCTTGTCCAGGACGGCCTTCGGGATGTTGATGGTGCGCACCGACTTCTTACTCTTCGGCGGACCCAACTCATATCCGCCACGGTCGTAGGTGCGCTTCCAGGCCCGGTTGATCCGCACGGTGCTGTTGGCCCGATCAATGTCGGAAGGCTTGAGCGCAGTGGCCTCCCCCCAGCGACAACCCGATGCAACCAGGAACTCGACGAGCGGACGCCAAAACTCGGAGATGCTGTCGAGCAGCCGGGCGAAGTCCTCCTGGCTTAGGCAAACCATTTCTTGGCGCTCGGAGCTGGGCAAGCGCTGACCTGCGGCCGGGTTGGAGGGGATGCGTCCCGCCCGGACGGCGGCGTTCAGAGCGCTGCTAAGGAAGCCATGCTTGTTGGCGATGGTCTTGCCCGAAGCACCCTTCTCCGAGAGCCCCTGCATCCACCGTGCGATGTCGTCTTTCGATAGCGACGTCAGCGGCAGGTCGCCAAGTGCATCATCGATGTCGTTCTTTAGGTACGACCGGTAGTCGTACAGGCTCGACTTCCGCAGCCCGGTCAGGTGGTTGATGTGGTGTTCGATCCACTCGCGGACCGTCATGGCGGAGAACTCCGGGTCGACGCCGAGGGCCACTAACGCCTTGGCAGGCCCGAACTTGTCGACCAGTTTCTGGAACTTCGTGGCCGAAGCGAGGTCCTCGAACGATGTCGAGGACTGTTTGCCGTTCAGCCGGTAAAGCACCTGGACGTAGGTGCTGCCGTCCCCGCGTGTGCCCCTACGGAGCGATGCCATAGCGGGAGCATAAACGACAAATGTTGATGAGATGTTGATGGGAAATAAAACTGGCCAGAGCTTAGGGCTCTGACCAGCTTATTTCCAGTGGAGCTGCCGGGAATCGAACCCGGGTCCTACGGCATTCCCTCAAGACTTCTCCGTGCGCAGTTCGCTATGCCTCTACTCGGATCTCCTGGTCACGCGAACAAGCCAGGATGACGATCCCAGTCGCTGTTGGTGTCCCGATGAGCCCCGCGACCGAACTCATCGGTTGATCCCTCTAGCTGACGCCAGGCTCCGGGTCGAGGGCTTTCCCGGTCTGACGGACTAGCTGTCGCTTAGGCAGCGAGAGCGTAGTCGCGCTGATGTGAATCGGCGCTTAATTGGTTGCAACGACGCTTACGGTGGTCTCTTGCCTGCACCGGCACGCTTCCCTTGATTCGATGCGCGAAGTCGAAACCGTTCAGCCCCTCGCATCCCCGCCGATTTTCGGCAGGACAATCAATAGTACGCCGTGATCAACGCGCGGCAACGAACGTATCTTCCCGGTCCGCGCTGCGATCAGATCACGAAATTCAGGTGCTCGACGACCTGGGCGGCCACGTCCTCGTCACCGCCGAGGTCGACGGATTGCGCCCGGGCGCGGCACATGGGCCGGCCGCCGGCCAGCCGGGTGAACTGCAGGCCGTCCAGCCGGATCGCCACCGTCGGCTCCTGGCCGCCGAAGTCATCGACCAACCGGGCCCGCCCATCGACGCTGACGCGGATGTTGCGGGACAGCGGCCCGGTCAGCTCGAACAGGACCCGCGAGCCCTCGGGCGCCTTGGCCCGCTTGCCCACCACGTAGCCCATGGTGGCGGCGATCTCGTCCAGGGACAGTTCAGCCGCGGGACTGGCGAGCTGCTCATCGGACGACGGCCAGCGCAGCGCCTCGCGGATGTCCTGCTCGTGCATCCAGCAGTCGAACACCCGGACGCGCATGAATCGCCCGTAGCTCTCCGGGCCCACCGGCGTCACCGTCACGGCGTCCCAGTCCTCGGCGGACATGTCCGTCAGCGCCGCGCGCCGGTCGTCGGTGATGTCCTTGAACCGTTTGAGCACGTCGCCGCCGGGCTCCGCGCTCAGGTAGCGCACCCAGCACTCGTTCATCGCGCCGATGTCGTTGCGAACATGCTCGAGCGTCGAGACGTCGATGTCGGGTTGCGGCGCGGGGACGCCGGCGAGGAACGACTCGGTGCCGATCATGTGCGCCACCAACGCCTTGACGTCCCAACCGGGCAGCGGGCTGGCCGCCTCCCACTCCGCCTCCGGCAACCCGTCCAGCAGGGCGGTGATGTCGTCCCACACCGCGAACAGACCCGCGAGCACTTCGGACTTGTCGAGCTTGGTGACAGGGCGATCGGCCATGGTCGGATAGTAGGCCGATCATTTCCCGATCAAGAGCCCGATCCGAATAATGACCAGGGCGCCCACGGCCAGCAGTCCGCCGACGGCGATCATCGCCGGGGGTCCGGGGTAGACGGTGACCCACGCCCCCGCCGCGATGGCGACCAGCGCGTGGATGGCGCGGGCGGCGGAGAATCGCTGCTTGCGCAACACGGACAGCAGCACGCCGCGCGGAATCGCACGCACTAGCCACCACAGCACGGCGATCATGGCCGCGGTGAGCAACCCCACGGCCACTCGCGCCACCGCGGTCGGACGCCCGTCGTTGTAAGCCCCCGCGGTGATGGCGAGCAACACGCTCAGCACACCGGCCCCGACGGTGACGCCAGCGAGCACCTTTCGCAGCACCACCCCGATGTTTCGGCGAGCCAGGTCCGCCAGTTCCGGGTCGCTTCCCGCGGCCCCGAGAAACCCACGCAGGGCGCGACCAAACTTGTTCCCATCCAATCGGTGAATGGCCAGATCGTTGAGCGCCTCGGCGTTGCCGGGATCCAACTGCAACGCTTGCCGATAGGAGGCGACGGATTCGGAACGCCGCCCGAGCCGATGCAGGATCGCGCCCCGCAAGTTCAGCGCATCGACATCGTTGGGTTCGAGCTGCAGCGCCCTATCGATGACGTACAGGGCCGTCGCCATTTGTCGCGACCTCAGCAGCAGAGCCGCGTACAGGCGGTATTGGGCTGCCTGGTTCGGATGGGCGACCACCCCCCGCCACGCCATCCACATTGCGTCATAGTTGCGGCCGAGACCCTCGAGCGCCAACGCGTAGACCCGCATCGCGAATTCGTGTTGCGGCGCGACCGACAACGCTGCATATGCGCTGTTGGCTGCGGGCCCATGGTTTTTGAGTGCGTGATCGGCCGCGGCGTGCAGGGCCAGCAGGTCAGGGTCGTTGGGATTTTGCGACAACGCAGCGCGGGTGACATCTCGTGTCCGCTGGTAATTCCTGGTCGCGTAATACGCGCGGGCGACCTGCAGGGCGCTGTCGGCTCGAACGCCGGGGTCCGACGTCACCGGTGGTCACCGAAACTTCCTGCGGCGCAGGTACTTCGCCAACTCGTCGTACGTGCCGTCACCGTTGGCGAATTCGACGACATTGCGCGCCGTCTCGAACCAGGGGCCGGTGCTGGGCCGGATCTGAGCGAGCGCGTTGTCGATATCGGCCATCAGCACCGGCCGCACCTGGCCGCTGCGCATCGAATCCGCCATCGCAAGCTGCGTCGCGATCTCGCACACGTAGGCCAAGTCGGCGCCGGAGAAGCTTTCGGTGCGGTTGGCGATCGTCTTGAGGTCGATACCGGAGACCGGCCGGTCCTGCAGGTGCGATCGCACGATGCCCGCTCGGGCGCCGACGTCGGGCAGGCCGACGAAAATCATCCGGTCGAATCGGCCCGGCCGCCTCAGCGCCGGGTCGACATCCCAGGGCGCGTTGGTGGCGCCCAGCACGTACACACCGTCGTTGATCGACCCCGCCGAATCCATCTCCTCCAGCAGCGTGTTCACCACCGGCCGCATCCCCGAGCTGCCGCTCAGGGCCGAGCGCCGATGACCCAACGCGTCCACCTCGTCGAAGAACAGCACGCAGGGCGCGTTGCGCCGGGCGGTGTCGAAGACGGCGCGGATGCTGCGCTCGCTGTTACCGAACCACTGGTGCAGAACGTCGGCGATGCCAACTTGATAGAAGTTCGCACCCAGCTCGCCCGAAATGGCTTTGGCAATGAACGTCTTGCCGCAGCCCGGTGGGCCGTACAGCAGCAGCCCGCCGCGCGCGGTCACCTTGTACGCCTTCATCAGCTCGGGATTCTTGATCGGGCCGAGCAGCGAAAGGTCCAGCTGCCGTTTGACGTCCTCCATGCCGGCGACGTCGTCGAGCCGGACGCGGACGCGCTGCACGACGTCGAAGTCGTCCTCGTTGACGGCGTCCGGGGGGCGCTCGACGAACGCGGGCTCGATGATGTCGGCGACCTCGCGTTCGGCGCTCGACCAGTCGAACCCCTCCTGGCCGGCGGGTGGCTCTCCCGGCGACGGCGGACCCTCGGACGATGCCCCCAGCGCCGCGGTGCACCGCTGCAGCAGGCTCAGTGCCTGGGCGTTGCCCGGTTGCTGGGTCAGCGCCGTACTGCAGTGACTCAGCGCCTCGGCGTACCGCCCCTTGTCCGCGAGCAAATTGGCGAGATGCAGCCTCAGCTCGATCACGTCGGGGCTGCGTTCCACCGCGCCCGACAACTCCCGGATGACCGGGTCCTCGGTATCGGATGCCCCCACCGTCATCTCCCCGCGTATGAGTGCTGGCAGCCCAATACTAAGGGGGCAGCGCCGTCAGCTGGCGGCGATCATGGCCACGGAGCCCATGGCCATCACCATGCCGAACCCCTGCCACCGCGTGAGCCGCTCGCGCAGCACGACCATCGCCAGCACGACCGTGGCCGCCGGGTAGAGGGAGATCAGGATGCTGGCCAGCGAGAGCAACCAGGTGTGCAACGCCAGCAGCATGGTCACGTTGGCGCAGATGTCCAGCACGGCCACGGCCAACGCCAGCTTCAACGGCTTCCCGCGCGGCGCCCGCAGGTTGTCACTGGCCGCGGCCATCACGAAGATCACCACGGTGGCCGCGAGCCGGGCGAAGACCAGCGGCCACAGTTTGCACGCGTGGGGCGCCTGGTGCAGAAAGACCAGGTTCAGTCCCATCGCCGAACCGGCCAGCAGCGTGAGCCACGCCACCTTCGGGGTGAATCGATACGGGGTGACGCCCTGTGCGGTCGCTTCCCGGCTCACCAGCATGACCGCGACCAACGCCAGCACGAAGCCCACCGAAGCGCCTGGCCCCGGCCGCTCCCCCAGCGCCACTCCGACCGCGACCGGGACGGCCGCGTTCAGCACCGCCGCCAGCGGCGAGACGACAGAGATCGGCCCGGCGCCCAGCGCGGCAAAGAAGGCCCACATGCCGACCGCCATTCCGACGCCGTAGAGGCAACCCCAGAAAACGGCGCCCCACGAGATCGGCCCGCCCACCGCCAGGGCCAGCGCGCCCAGCAAGAACGTCTCGATCGGATAGACCACCAGCATCACGCGCAGCGCGGCGACCCGGCGAGCGGCTACACCGCCCACGAAATCGCTGACGCCGTAAGTAACGGCCGACAGCTGCGCGTAAGCGGCCCCGATCAGCTCATGCCCTTGGCTCGGCGACCCAATTCACGGACCACTTCGCGCTGGGCATCGCGGCGGGCCATGTCCTGACGTTTGTCGTGCGCTCGCTTGCCGCGCGCTAACGCGAGCTCGACCTTGACCTTTCCTTCGGAGAAATACAGAGACATCGGCACGAGGGCGAGGTTACCATCTCGTATCTTTCCGACCAGACGGTCGATTTGTTGCCTATGTAACAACAACTTTCGGTTTCGACGTGGCTCATGGTTGGTCCAGCTACCGTGCTGATACTCGGGAATGTACAAGTTGCGCAACCACACTTCGCCGTCGTCGACGGTTGCGAACGCGTCGGCCAGGGACGCGTGTCCCTCGCGCAGACTCTTCACCTCGGTGCCCTGTAAAGACACTCCGGCCTCGAACTCCTCGAGGATCGAATAGTTGTGCCGCGCTTTGCGATTGGTGGCGATGATCTGTTTGCTGCCACGCTTGCCGCCCGCCGCCCTGGCCCGGCCGGGATCTTTCGCCACAGCTACCGCCGGATGTAGAGGCGCAACGTCGCGTAGGAGGTCAGCCCGGCGATCGACACGCCGAGCAGGAACAGCCACGGCGAGATGTAGAGGATGTCGGCGTAGTCGACCTTGGCGATCAAATGCGCTTGGTAGAACTGGCTCAGCGCGTTGTCCAGGAACCACGCTCGCACCAGAACCAGGCCGACGATCGCGATGGCGACACCGATGGCCGCGGCCAGCATCGCCTCCACCAGGAACGGCAGCTGGGTGTACCAGCGGCTGGCCCCGACCAACCGCATGATCTGGATCTCCGTGCGCCGCGTGTGCGCGGCGACCTGGACCATGTTGGCAATCAGCAGGATCGCCCCGATGGCCTGCACCAGGGCGACGGCGAACGCGGCGTCGCGCAAACCGTCCAGGACGGCGAATAGCCTATCTATCAAATCTTTTTCGTTGAGGATGCTGCGCACGCCGGGCTGGCCCTGCATCGCGGCGTCGAACTCCGCGTGCTGTTCGGGGTTGTTCAGCTTGACGATGAACGACGCGGGAAACGACTCCTTGCCCGCCACGTCCTTGAACTCCGGGAACTTCTTGATCGCGTCGTTGTAGGCGTCCTGCCGGTTGACGAAACGCACCGATTTGACGTCTTGGCGCGCATCGATCTTGTCCCGCAGCGCTTTACACGGGCCGGACCCGCATGTCGCGTCGTTGGCGGAGATGTCGTCGGTGAGGAACACCTGCGTCTCCACGCGGTCGAGATAGATCTCCCGCGAGTTGTCGGCCAACCGCACCACCAGCAGACCGCCACCGAACAGGCCGATCGAGATGGCCGTGGTGAGGATCATCGCCGCCGTCATCGTGACGTTGCGACGGAGCCCGGTCAGGACCTCGTTGAACAGGAAGCCAAAGCGCACTTAGCGGTCCATCCCATAGATGCCGCGCTGCTCGTCGCGAACCAGCCGCCCCAGAGACAACTCCACGACGCGCTGACGCATCGAGTCGACGATGTGGTGGTCGTGCGTCGCCATCAACACCGTCGTCCCCGTGCGGTTGATCCGCTCCAACAAATCCATGATGTCCTTACTGGTGTCTGGGTCGAGATTGCCAGTCGGCTCGTCGGCCAGCAGAACCAGGGGCCGGTTGACGTACGCGCGCGCGATCGCCACGCGTTGCTGCTCGCCGCCGGACAACTCGTGGGGCAGCCGGTTCGCTTTGCCGGACAGGCCGACCGTTTCGAGCACCTCGGGCACCACCCGGTTGATGGCGTCGGCCCGCCGGCCGATCACCTCCAGCGCGAAGGCGACGTTCTCGTAGACGGTCTTCTGCTGCAGCAGGCGGAAGTCCTGGAACACGGTTCCGATCACCTGGCGCAGCTTCGGAATGTGACGACCGCGCAGCTTGTTGACGTGGAATTTCGACACCCGGATGTCGCCGGAGGTGGGGTTCTCCTCGCCGAGCAGCAGCCGCATGAACGTCGACTTACCGGAACCCGACGGGCCGATCAGGAAGACGAACTCACCCTTGTCGATTTTGACGTTCACGTCCTCTAACGCCGGACGGGCCGACGCTTTGTACTTCTTGCTGACATGGTCAAGGGTGATCATCACGGCACGCCAGTGTAGCCGTGAATTTCGCTGGCAAGCCAAGTCAACTGGCCGGCGGTGGCGAAGTGGGCGCCGGGCCGGGCCCCGGCTGCGGTAGCTGAGGCGGCGATGCGGGGCTGCTGGTGCTGGGCGGGCAGAAGGGCGGCGGCAGCAGGCACGGCAGCTGCGGCAGCGCCGGTGGCGGCGTGGTGGTGGTCGTCGTCACGGGCGGCGGTGGCGGCGGCGGCGTGCTCGTCGGGGTCGGCGTGTAGGTGACGGTCGGCGGCGGCTGCTGCACGCGACTGCGCGGCACCCAGGTGTAGTTCGGGTCGGGGACGAAACCGGGCGGCACCACCTGCTGCGCGGGTGGCTTGGGCGCCGGTTCCGGGCGGTAGGTGTCGTAGACCCACCACGCGGCGAAGAAGGCGATGATCAGCACGAGGGTCGAGGTGCGGAGCCGCCCGCCGAACATGTATTTCGGCCAGCGATGATCCGCGTCCGAGTCTTCGCTGCGCTTCTCGAAGATGCTCAGGGTGAATTTCAACGCTTCTGCACCGCACCTTGGACGTCGTCGTCGATTCGCTCCTCGGCCGCCTGGGCCGCCGGGACGGACGGGTCTTCCACCAGCCCCACCTTCGCGTCCGCCGCGGTCATGATGCCGACGCGGGCCAGCGCCCGTATGACCAGGACACGCAGCTGTCGGCCGGCCTCGAACTGCTTGCCGGGCAGCGTGCGGGCCACCAGACGCAGGGTGACGGTGTCGACTTCGATGCTCTCCACACCCATGACGGTGGGCGCGTCCAACAGCAACTCGCCCAATAGCGGGTTTTCCATCGCGCGGTCGCATTCCTGGTGCAAGACCTCGTTGACCCGGTTCAGGTCGGCGCTGGTGGACACCGGGATGTCGACCACCGCGCGCGCCCAGTCCTTGGACAGGTTGACCACCTTGACGATCTGTCCGTTGGGGATGGTCAACACCTCGCCGTCCGCTGAGCGCAGGCGGGTCACCCGAAGCGTCACGTTCTCGACGGTGCCGCTGGCCTCCGTCGAGGAGACGACGGTGAGGGTGACCAGGTCCCCGAAGCCGTACTGGCGCTCCGCCAAGATGAAGAACCCCGACAACAGGTCCCTGACCAGCTGCTGCGCCCCGAAACCCAGGGCGGCGCCGACCACGGTGGCCGGCGCGACCAGTCCCCCCACGGAGAACTGCAGCACGTCGGCGATCTGCATGATCACCCAGATGCTGATCAGGACCACCGACACCCAGGAGATCACCGAAGCCATCGCCTGGCGGTGCTTGGTCGCCTCCGAGCGCACCAGCGCGTCGCTTTCGGCGAAACCCAGGTTGAGCTGACGGGTGATCTGCTGCGCCACCCAGTTGACGAACCGGGCCGCCAGCACCGCCACGATCAGCACCATCACGATCCTCAGACCGCGGGTGATGATCCACTGCCCGATGTCGCCGCGCCAAAATTCGTGCCAGCCCAGCGCCCTTGTCAGGGCGGTCGAGGCAAGAAGAGTTGTGTTAGTCGTCATCTTTTCGGTTGCGCCACCGGATTCCCGCTTCCAGGAACCCGTCGATGTCTCCGTCCAGGACGGCCGCCGGATTGCCGACCTCGTACTCGGTCCGCAGATCCTTGACCATCTGATAGGGATGCAGAACGTAGGAGCGCATCTGATTGCCCCACGAACTGCCGCCTTCACCTTTCAACGCGTCGAGTTCTGCGCGTTCTTCGGAACGCTTGCGCTCCAACAACTTTGCCTGAAGCACTCGCATCGCCGAGACCTTGTTCTGCAATTGCGATTTTTCGTTCTGGCAAGTCACGACGATACCCGTTGGGATGTGGGTTAGACGAACGGCCGAGTCGGTGGTGTTCACGGATTGGCCGCCGGGCCCGCTGGAGCGGTAAACATCAACGCGCACATCGCCTTCCGGGATGTCGATGTGATCGGTGGTGTCCACCACGGGAAGCACCTCGACCTCCGCGAACGACGTCTGGCGTCGATTCTGGTTGTCAAAGGGGCTGATCCTGACCAATCGATGGGTACCCTGCTCGACCGACAACGTGCCGTAGGCGAACGGGGCGTGCACGGCGAACGTCGCGCTCTTGATGCCCGCCTCCTCGGCGTAGGACGTGTCGAACACTTCGACGGGGTACTTGTGCTGCTCGGCCCACCGGATGTACATCCGCATCAGCATCTCGGCCCAGTCGGCCGCGTCCACCCCGCCGGCGCCCGACCGGATGGTGACCAGCGCCTCCCGCTCGTCGTACTCCCCCGAGAGCAGCGTGCGCACCTCGGTGGCTTCTATATCGGCCCTCAGCGCCTTCAGCTCGGCGTCCGCCTCGGCGAGCGCTTCTGTTTTGCTGGCGGCGCCCTCCGCTTCTTCGGCCGCCAGCTCGTAGAGCACCGGCAGATCATCGAGCCGTTGCCTCAGCTCTTCGATGCGACGCAGTTCCCCCTGGGCGTGGGACAACTGGCTGGTCACCCGCTGCGCGTTGGCCTGGTCATCCCACAATTGGGGATCGGACGCCTCGTGTTCGAGCTTCTCGATCCGGCTGCGCAGACCGTCCACATCGAGCACCCGCTCCACCGTGGTCAGGGTGGAGTCAAGGGCGGCGATGTCGGCTTGACGGTCGGGTTCCACAGCGGACAACGTTACCGGGACGCTCCGAGCGCCCCGGCTCCCGGCGAGTGCCCGGGCCACGACCAGCGGTCATGCGTTTAGCATCGAGTCACGGTCATGTGCACCCCGCGCCGCGCGCCGCCAGCCCCCCCGCGCGCTAACCGGGCACGAATAGAAGGTCGAGTATGCGTCCATACCACGTTGCCATCGTCGGCTCCGGACCGTCCGGGTTCTTCGCCGCGTCCTCCCTGCTCAAAGCGGCGGACGCGGCCGAAGACATCGAGGTGGCCGTCGACATGCTGGAGATGCTGCCGACCCCGTGGGGGCTGGTGCGCTCGGGCGTCGCGCCCGACCACCCGAAGATCAAGTCGATCAGCAGGCAGTTCGAAAAGACCGCCGAAGATCCCCGCTTCAGATTTTTCGGCAATGTGGTGGTCGGCGAGCACGTGCAGCCCGACGAACTGTCCGAACGCTACGACGCGGTGATCTACGCCATCGGCGCGCAATCCGACCGGTCGTTGAAGATTCCCGGCGAGGACCTGCCCGGCAGCATGGCCGCGGTGGAATTCGTCGGCTGGTACAACGCGCACCCACACTTCCAAGAACCCGGCCCCGACCTGTCGGGCGCCCGGGCCGTGGTCGTCGGCAACGGCAACGTCGCCCTCGACGTCGCCCGCATCCTGGTGACCGATCCCGACGTGCTCGCACGCACCGACATCGCCGACCACGCCCTGGAGTCGCTGCGGCCGTGTGGCGTGGAGGAAGTGGTGATCATCGGGCGGCGCGGGCCGCTGCAGACCGCGTTCACCACGCTGGAGTTGCGCGAGCTGGCCGATCTGGAAGGCGTCGACGTGATCGTCGATCCGGCGCAGCTCGAGGGCATCACCGCCGACGACGAGGCCGCCGCGGACAAGACGACGAAGCTGAACATCAAGGCGTTGCGCGACTACGCCACGCGGGCGCCACGGCCCGGCCATCGCCGGATCGTGTTCCGGTTCATGACTTCGCCGATCGAGATCAAGGGCGACGGCAAGGTGGAGAGCATCGTGCTCGGGCGCAACGAATTGGTCAACGACGACAGCGGCCGGGTATCCGCCAAGGACACCGGCGAGCGCGAGGAGCTGCCGGTTCAGCTGGTGGTGCGGTCGGTCGGGTACCGAGGTATGCCCACCCCCGGTCTGCCGTTCGACGAGAAGACCGCGACCATCCCCAACGCCGCGGGCCGGGTGGAGGGCAGCCGCAACGAATACGTCGCCGGATGGATCAAGCGCGGGCCGACCGGTGTCATCGGCACCAATAAGAAGGACTCCCAGGACACGGTCGACACGCTGATCGCCGATCTGGACCGCGCGAAGGAATCCGGTCTGCCGGACTTCCCCGACGACCACGCCGACCAGCTGGCCGACTGGCTGGCCTCACGCCAGCCCAAACTGGTCACCTCCGCGCACTGGGAGGTCATCGACCGTCATGAGCGCGCCGCCGGGGAGCCGCACGGGCGCCCGCGCGTCAAGCTGCCCAACCTGGCCGAGCTGCTGCGGATCAGCCACGGCTGATCACCGGGCGACGGTTGCCGGCGGCCCGTCGTCCAGCGCCCGTCCACGAAAACGACGCAAGAGCGCCACCACGTCGGCGCGGTCGATCAGATCCGCCGTCACAGGTTGCTGCACCGTATCGCCAGCACCGAGTGCCCCACGTTGCAGACGTCGGCGGCGGTGTGGGAGTCGGTGACCAGCAACTGGCCCGCTTCGGGGTTGGCGTGCAGGTACTGCTCCACCCTGCCGCGCACGATCGCGGATTCCGCCCGGACGTCGGGATACAGTCGCGTCCACCGCGCGAGCCGCCGGCTCAATCGTGCTTGGGCCGAACGCATTCCGTCGCCGGCGTCGTGCGAGTCCTCGCCGTATACCCAGAGCGCGTGCAGCGTGGCTCGGCGCAGCCTCGCCTCCTCGAAAGCGTGCCGCAGCACCATGCCGTTGTCGACTTCGGCGAGGACGCTCCCGACCTTCGGCGCCGCCGAGCGGCGGGCCGGCTGATGGATGACGGCCACCGGGCACCGGGCCGAGCCGGCCAGGGCGCTCGCGACGGACGTTCCGCCGTGGCGGGCGTGGTTGAGCCCGATCGAACCGATGCAGATCATGGCCGCCGACCTCGCCTCCTCCATCAACTTGGTGAGTGGCCTGCCATAAAGGATGTCGGTTTCGATCTTCACCTGCGTGCCGGTGGCCTCCACGGCCCGGTGGGCGTCGGCCAGCGCCGTGCGTGCGGCGGCGAGGCGCGCCTCGCTGGCGGCCGCGGTCGGCGCGTCCCGTGGATCGACGACGTAAACCAATCGCATCGGGATGTCCCGGCTGACTGCCTCGTCGATCGCCCACAGGGCCGCCTGCACCGCCCCACTCGATCCGTCCACACCCACGACGATCGCCGGAGCGGGATAGCTGGTGCTCATCGAGGGCTCCTTCGCTCAGCTGTGGGCGGGCAACTTTCCGGTCGCTCGGTGACGACGTTATGACCGGGAACCCCTCTCCCACAGAGGCATTGGTCCCCGAATATGTGCCATTCGGCCCCTGGGTACCGGCGGCGGCGGACCGCAGGCCACGCCAGTTATCAAGCGGTTCAGCGGCTTTCGCTATTTGTCAGGCGTTTGATAAGACTGGGACTGGTTAACGTAAGGTAAACGCTCGGCAAACGGAGTCTGAATTAAGGGTGGCCGGCGCCGCGAAATCAGCAAAACCCCGCACGTGTGGTCCGCACCTGCGACCTTTGAAGTGCCCGAACATCGAAGGTTTCTCGCGATGCCCTGTGCGCACGGTCCGCCAACTCGATAACCGCCACGCTGCCCGGTAGCCAGCCGTGGAGCGATTCCGCCCGGGCCGCCTCTCGTCCGTTCGCCGGGGAGGGCTTCGCCTGCCCGCCGACCGGCACGAGCGGCCAAAGACCGTCGCTAATCATTCTTGCCCACAACGCACTTGAGGGATGGACACTATGGATTGGGCTTTTCTTCCGCCAGAGGTCAACTCTGCCCGGATGTACACCGGCCCGGGGCCGGGATCGCTGTTGGCCGCCGCGGGAAGTTGGGATGCGCTGTCGGCCGAACTGACCTCCACCGCCGCGTCTTACGAGGCGGTGCTGTCGAGTCTCGGCCTGCAATGGCGGGGCTCCGCTGCCGACGCGATGGCGTTCGCGGCCGCCCGCTACCTGGCGTGGTTGCAGGCGACCACCGAGCAGACACAACAGACAGCCATGCAGGCGCGAACCGCGGCGGCGGCTTACGAGCAGGCGTACACGATGACGGTGCCGCCGCCGGTGATCGCGGCCAACCGCACCCTGCTGGCATCGCTGGTGGCGACCAACATCGTGGGCCAGAACACCGCGGCCATCGCGGCCGTCGAGGCGCAATACGCCGATTTCTGGGCCCAGGACACCGCAGCCATGACCGGCTACGCCGCGTCCTCTTCGGCGGCGATGCAGCTGCCGAAGTTCGCCAGCGCGAACAAATCCACCGCGGAGTCCGGGGTCAGCGCCCAGCATGCCGCCGTGACCGCGGCCGGCATGAAGGCCGCCGCGTCCAATGCCGTCAAGCAGTCGCTCTCACCGCAATCGGCGCAGACGTTGCTGAGTCCGAATCCGGCGGCCGCACCCATTCAGCAAGCGGCCGCGAACAACAACGGCGCCTTCCGGCTCCTCGACGCGATTCAGGGAACGGGCGTCGGCTTCAGTGCTCCCTACAACATGGAGCAATTCGTATCCGGAATCATTGGCGCCGAGAACAATCTGGGCATCCTGGCCAAGCCGGGGGCGGCCGCGGCCAATCTCGCACCCGCGGTCGCGGCGCCCGCACTTCGCGGCGCGGCCGCGGGCTTGGGCGGGGGCTTGGGCAACGTCACCGCAACGCTGTCGCACGCCGGGTCGATCGGGCCGATGTCCGTGCCGGCCAGCTGGTCCGCGCCCACGAGCACCCATATCTCGCCGTTATCACCCGCCGGGTTCACCACGCTGCCGGGCACCGAGGAGCCGGTGTCGTCCGGATACCCCGGCTATCCGGGCATGCCGGGCGCCGGCAACTCGCGAGCCGTCGGCGTGGGTGCGCCGCCCCGCTACGGGATACGGCTCAACGTGATACCGCGGCCGCCGGCCGCCGGGTGACATGCGGTCGATCCGCCAACGGCCGGCCAGGGAACGAACCGCTCGACGCATGCGGCTTCGTGGTGCGCGCTCATAGGGCTGTAGGACAATGGATTTCGGCATTCTCCCACCAGAGGTGAACTCCGGCCGGATGTACGCCGGCCCCGGTTCCGGCCCGCTGCTGGCCGCCGCGGGAGGGTGGGACTCGCTGTCGGCGGAGTTGACCGTCACGGCCGCGGTGTACGAATCGGTGCTGTCGGGGCTGACGGGGTTGCATTGGCACGGACCGGCATCCCGGGCGATGGCAGCCGGCGCAGCGCCCTACGTGGCGTGGCTGCATACCACCGCCGAGCGTGCACGGCAGGCCGCGATGCGGGCCCGGGCCGCGGCGGCGGCTTACGAACTCGCCCATGCCATGACGGTGCCCCCGCCCGCGATCGCCGCCAACCGCAGCCGATTGGCGCAGTTGATCGCGACGAACTTCTTCGGCCAGAACACCGCCGCGATCGCGGCCACCGAAACCGAGTACGCCGAGTATTGGGCCCAGGACGCGTCCGCGATGTACGCCTATTCGGCGGGTTCGGCTGCCGCGGCGCAGCTTTCGCCGTTCCTCTCCCCGCGGGCGGCCACCGATGCGGCCGGGATCGCGGACCAGCAGCAGGCCGTCGCACACGCCAGCACGAACTCGGGGTCTCAGGCGGTGGCCTCCGCGGCGCCGGGCTCGACCTCGGGACTCTTCCGAATCCTCGACAGCATCCAGGCTGTCCAGACCACGTTCAACGCCCTTTTCAACGCCGAGGGGTTTCCCGCCGGAATCATCCAGGCGGACAAGAACTTGGGAATCCTGCCGAACCTCGCGGCCGTCCCGGCCGCGGCGCCCACGCAGCCCGCGCTCGGGGGGCCGGGATCGGGTGTGGGGAACGTCCATGCCGTGTTGGCCCGCGCCGGGCGGATCGGGGCGATGTCGGTGCCCGCCGGCTGGACGGCCGCGACGGGCAGCCCCGTCGGGGGACTTCCGGGCGGCGGGCCATCCGCGCTGCCGACGACCGAGGCGCTGGCCCGAACCGGATCCGGCACGCCCGGGGTGCCCGGAATTCCAGGGGGCAGAGTCTCGCGGGCCGCGCTGGTCGTACCGCGTTATGGCGTCCGCATCTCGGTGATGGCCCGCCCGCCGGCGGCCGGCTGATGGATCGCTAGACCGGGGGCGGCTCGGACGGCGCGAACTTCCAGTTGTCCGGATTCTTCGGCGAATACACCACCGGAAACAACTGGCCCATGGTCGGCCACTGCTCGACGTCGACGGCCATGCGCTGATACACCGCGTGCTCGCTGACCGTCGGCCCGTTGATGACCCCGGCGATGGTGACGAATTGCTCGCCGGTCGCGTCCGGCCGCGGGCTCACCCCGGTCACCAGCAGCGTGCCGTTCAAGAGGTCTCCACGTGGGCCGCGGGGGAGGAACCGCTGAGCAAGTGCGACCGCCAAGACGCCCAGCAGCAGGATCAGGACTCCGAATTCCCACACCCCGCCATCGTAGGGCCGTGATAGGACTGCGTCATGAGCCGGGACGATCTGACGCTGGCGCTCGCGCTGGCCGACCGCGCGGACGCGCTGACTTCCGCCCGCTTCGGCGCGCTGGACCTGCGCGTCGACACCAAGCCCGACCTGACCCCGGTTACCGACGCCGACCGCTCGGTGGAAACCGAACTCCGCGAGACGCTAGGGAGCGAACGGCCACAGGACAGCATTCTCGGCGAGGAGTTCGGCGGCACCGCCGTTTTCACCGGGCGGCAGTGGATCATCGATCCCATCGACGGCACCAAGAACTTCGTGCGCGGCGTGCCGGTGTGGGCCAGTTTGATCGCATTGCTCGAAGACGGTGTGCCGACGGTCGGCGTCGTGAGCGCGCCGGCGCTGCAACGCCGGTGGTGGGCGGCTCGCGGCCTCGGCGCGTTCGTCACGGTCGACGGCGCGCCCCCGCGGCCGCTATCGGTTTCCGCTGTGGCGCAACTCGACTCGGCCAGCCTGTCGTTCTCCAGCCTGTCCGGCTGGGCCGAGCGCGGTCTGCGGGACCGCTTCATCGGGCTCACCGACGCGGTCTGGCGGGTGCGCGCGTTCGGCGACTTCCTGTCCTATTGCCTGGTGGCCGAGGGGGCCGTCGACATCGCCGCCGAACCCGAGGTGTCGGTGTGGGACCTCGCTGCCCTCGACGTCCTCGTGCGCGAAGCGGGCGGAACGATGACCGGACTCGACGGCGTCGCGGGTCCGCACCGCGGCAGCGCCGTGGCGACCAACGGGCCGCTGCACGAACTCGTGCTTCGCGCCCTCGACGCCGGCGGTCTGTGAATTAGTTAACAAGTGTTCTCTGTGATCTTACTCCGGAGTAAGATAGCCTTGTTCGCACTGCCCCGACTAACCACAGGCTGCCGACATGACCGACACAGGTTCCGGTTCCACAAAGACTTCCAAGTCCGCCCGCTCCGGTCGCAAGCGGAAAGACCAGCAGAGCGCGGTAGGGCTGCAACACCACAAGCGCACGGGCGTCGACATCGCCATCGCGCTGCTCACCCCGCTCATGGGCCAGGAATTCCTGGACAAATACCGTCTGCGCGATCCGGTCAACCGGGGCCTGCAGTACGGCACGAAGACCGTCTTCTCCACCGCGGCGGCCGCCTCCCGGCAGTTCAGGCGGGTGCAGAATCTGCGCGGCGGGCCGACCCGGCTCAAGTCGAGCGGCAAGGACTACTTCGACCTGACGCCCGACGACGAACAGCAGATGATCGTCGAGACGCTTACCGAATTCGCCGACGAGGTGTTGCGGCCCGCGGCGCCCGGCGCCGACGAGGCGGCGACCTACCCGGCCGACCTGATCGCCAAGGCCGCCGAGCTGGGCATCACCGCGATCAACATCCCCGAGGACTTCGAGGGCATCGCCGCCCACCGGTCAAGCGTGACCAACGTGCTGGTGGCCGAGGCGCTCGCCTACGGCGACATGGGTCTCGCGCTGCCGATTCTGGCCCCGGGCGGTGTGGCCGCGGCGCTCACGCACTGGGGCAGCGCGGACCAGCAGGCCACGTATCTGCACGAGTTCGCGGGCGAGAACGTTCCGCAGGCCTGCGTCGCCATCGC
>NZ_LZIX01000158.1:0-20739 GCF_001666955.1 Mycobacterium sp. E735
TGGGTCCTGTTCGTGCGGGCGGGCGACCTGCACCTGCGACCGGGCGCTGGCGGTATCGTCGTCGACGTCGACCCGGGAGACCCCCGTCAGGTGCAATCCGCGCGGGGCGTCCCGGAACATCTTCCCGATTCCCTCGTAGCCGGCGAAGACCCTTCCGTAGACCAGGAATTCGGCGTCGGGGGTGAACAGGTCCAGGCATTCGTCGATCTCGTTGGCGTCGAGGGCCAGGGCGTAGCCGGCGAGCAGCTCGCGAATCGCGGCCCGGTCATGCGTCATGCTTCGCCTCCCGCAGGTGCTCGGCGGCGCCGCGGCGCAGGGCGTGCGATTCGGCCGTCAGCGTAATCATCGACAGCCCCAGCTTCGCCATGGCCCGGCCCGTCGTGCCGTCCCCGGCGTGGATGCCGGTCACCAGCCCGGCCGCGGTGGCCGCGCGGTGGGTTCGCACGATGGCGTCCAGGACGGCCGGATGCCTGGTCGCGCCAACGACATCCACGCCCAGCGAGAGCGCCAGATCGGCGGGCCCGACGTAGAGCCCGGCGAGCCCGTCGACGGCGCAGATCTCCTCGAGGCCGGACAGCGCCGAGGCGGTCTCGACCATGGCGAACACGCTGACCCGGGATTCCAGCGCGGCGGTGTCGCGGCCCAGGCTGGCGCGCAGCGGGCCGAAGCTGCGGATGCCCGCGGGCTGGTAGCGGGTGGCTGCCACGGCAGCGGCGGCCTGGTCCGCCGACTCGACCATCGCGATGACGACGGCATCCGCGCCGGCGTCCAGCACGCGGCCGATCGGCGCCGCGTCGGCGTTGGGCAGCCGCACCACAGTGCCGATGGGCAGGTGTTCGATCCGGCGCAGCATGCCGGCGATGTCGGCGTCGTCGAGGTAGCCGTGCTGGGCGTCGAAACCCACGTAATCGTAGCCGGCGCCGGCGAATTCCTCCGGGCCGAGCAGTGTGGGACCGGTGATCCAGCCACCCCAGATCGGGCCGCCCCGGTGCAGCGCCCGCTGCAACGCGCTCCGCGAGTCGTCGGTCACGCTCACTCTCCGATCGCGATCTTGACGCGCTCGGGGACGGGGCGGCAGGCCAACTCGAAGGCGCCCTGCACGTCGTCCACGCCGAACGTGTGCGTCAGATAGGTGGCGAGCAGTCCGGCGTGTTCGGCGGCGAACTTACCGGCCAGCTCGAGCACCCGCCTCCGGTCCAGTGTCACACCGGATTTCAGCGTCAGGTTGTTGCGCAGCATGGCGCGCATGTTGATCGGATAGGCGTCGTCGTCGGCGACACCGAAGTAGAACACCGTGCCACCGGGCGCGGTGGCCTCGATGGCGTGGCCGAGCGTTGCGACCTGGTGACCGACGGCCTCGATGACGACATCGGCGCGGTCACCGGCGGCGAGTTGGCTCGTCCACCGGTCGCTGGTGGCGCGCACCGGGTCGTCGACGCCGAATGCGGTTGCCACGCTTGACCGGTCGACGGGGTCGACCCCGGTGACGCGCCGGGCCCCTGCCGCCTTGGCGACGTAGGAGAACAGCAGGCCGATCGATCCCTGCCCGATGATCGCCACGTGCCTGCCGGCCAGATCCGGCAGCTGCTCGCACGCATAGAGGACGCACGCCAGCGGCTGCAGGCCGACCGCCTGCGCCGGAGTCAGTACCGGGTCATACGGAGCCAGGCCATCGCCGTTGCTGACCACGCGTTCCATCATGCCGTCGAACCCGGAGGCCCAGCCGACAACCCGGTCGCCGGGGCGGTGCGCGGGGTGCCGGCTGGCGATCACCTCGCCGGCGACTTCATGGATGGGGAAGCCGTCCTTTTCGGCCGCGCTGGTCCCGTCGTCGCCCGGGAGACGACCGCGGGCGCCGCGAAAGGCCGGCAGGTCGCTGCCGCACACGCCGGCCGCCATGAACCGCAGCAGGACCTGGCCGTCGGCGAGGCACTCGGGAGTCTTCTCCGCGATCGCGGTCCGCTCGAACTGATAGGGGGCGATGATCCGGTAGGACCACACGTCAGACCTCCACCGGGATGTTGTTCCAACCCCACTGGAAGCTCGACGGCAACCGCCTGGCGGTGTCCGCCTGGATCTCGAACTCAGGAACCCGCCGCAGCCATTCCTGCAGCAGCACAGCGACCTCCAGCCGGGCGAGGTGGTAGCCGATGCAAAAGTGCTGGCCGCGGCCGAAGGCCAGCGAGCGGCGGATGGGCCGGTCCCAGATGAATTCGTCGGGCTCTGGATATTCGCGTTCGTCGCGGTTGGCGGAGGCGAGCAGCGTGATCACCCGCTGCCCGGGCCGAATGGTTTCGCCGTGGATGGTGAAGGGCTTGCGCGCGGTTCGGGCGAACCATTGCGCCGGCGCGCAAAACCGGATCATCTCCTCGCGGGCGACGGGCACGTTGTTGTCGGGGTCGGCACGCACCGCCGCCAGCTGGTCGGGCCGCTGGACGAGCTCCCATAGCCCGTGGGCGACGATCTTGGGCACCGTCTCGGTGCCACCGATGAAGATGCAGAGCATCTGGGTGGCGACTTCCACGTCGTCGAGCGGGCTGCCGTCGGGCAGGCGGTAGCCGAGCAGGCCGTCGACGACGGCGAGCGGCTCGCCGGACTGGTCGGCTCGACGGCGCCGCACCGCGGGCAGCAGGTATTCGAAATAGTTGGGCCGCGCCTCGGCGGTGTCCACCCCGACACCGGGCTCGGCCAGGCTGCCTGCATTGACGGCGGCCAGCACCTCTGGCGCGAGGTCCGTTGAGATGCCGAGCAATTCGCATACGACGGACGCCACGACAATGCCGCCGTAGTCCTGGGTCAGATCGAACGAACCGCGTGGCAACAGTTCGTCGAGCCGGTCGTTGGCCAGCCGCCGGATCCGCGCCTCCCAGCCCGCGACCGACCTGGGGCGCAGCGGCTGGGAGTGTGCGCGCCGGATCTCCGCGTACAGGTCCGTGTCGAACACCGCGTGGAACGGCAGCGGATGCAACGGCGGGTCGTCGACCGGGCCGGTGTTGTGCTTGGCCAGGACGGAGGCCGCCGGCAGGGTGCCTTCCGACGCGACGAACGTACCGTCGTTGACCTCCAGCACCTGCCAGATGTCCTCGAAGCGCGATAGCGCGAAGGTGTCCCATTGCGGCATGTAGTAGACGGGATGGTGGTCGCGCAGGATTCGGTAGTACGGCAGCGGATTCGCCATCACCCGCGCGTCGAAGGGGTCGTAGGCGAAGTCGGTGAAGTCCAGGGCCGCTGGCTGCCCCGTCACTGCAGCGGTGAGGGCGGTAGGGCCTGCAGGATCGAGTCCTCCCAGCCCTCGCGTAGGGCGGGCGCCACGCTCATCCAGGTGACGATCTCGGCGGGCGGGCTGTCCTTCCACGAAGGGTAGTGGTTGGCGAAGCATTCCCAGCCGCCGTCCAACGCCCAGTAGTGGATCACCTCGTTGTAGCGGAAGGTCGTGGTGAACGAGCCCAGCCAGCGCTTGCCGGTGCGTTCCGACCAAGGGACGTAGAGGCGCTCGAGTTCACGGATGTAATCGTCTTGACGCCCCGGCTTGGTTTGCATGATCTCCTGAATCACCAGCGGCGCAGCGAAATTGGCCTCACGCAGTTGGGCGAGGGTCTTGTTGCTGGGCCCGGGGTACATGATTCGGCCCTCGCCGGCGGCGCCGATGTCGGCCAGGAAGGCCGACCATTTGCCCGCCGCGGCCTCGTGGCTGCCGCCGCGTGCCTGGGCGGCCCCGATCCGCGCGTAGTCGTCGAACCCGTCGATCTCCCAGATGATCGTGACCTGCGGCCAGTGGCCGTTGTAGGGCGTGGTCTCCCAGATCGCGAACAGGCGCGCGCCGAGCTCGACCATCATCGGCCGGTAGGTGTCGGAGAAGACCTCGGTGAAGTGGTCGGCGCGGCCGGTGCCCAGCGAAATGGTCTCGTGCAGGTAGAGCAGTGTGTGGCGAAAGTACTTCTTCATCAGTCGAGCCGGACCAACCCCGAGTCGCCGCGACCACAGGTTGCCAAGTCGCAGAGTAGCGTCTCGGTGGAATAGACCGTGGGGCAATCGATTCCGGCCGCCGCCAGCGCGTGGCCCTTGAATCTGAGCGCGGCCGCGCTGAGCCGGTACTGCGCACGGGCCACCCCGCGATCGACGCGCAGTGGCCATCCGGTCGGCGCCTGGCCCCACAACGCGACTTCGGTCATCCGGTCGTCCAGCGACTCCAGCACCTGTTCGCGCACCCGCGCGTCCGCCGCGAACGCCTCGGCGCTGACCGCCAGGCTCTCACTCGTCGCGGCCGGGTCCCTGGTGGCGAAGTACTCCTCCACGTCCAGCGCCTGCACGCCGAGAATCCGCAGTGATCGGGTGTCGCTGCCATCCGGCAGTAGCACGGTTACCCGCCAACCGGCCATCGCCCGGTCATAGAGCCACCCGCCGGCCGATTGGACGACGTCGCGGGCACTCGCCGCGATGACGTCGAGCCGATAGCGCAGACAATCGCCGTCCGCGCGGCCGCGGGCGGCCTTGACCCGGCCGCCATGGCTGATGTCGAACGTGGACGTGACCATTCAATCCGTTCCTCACCGCCGCACCGAAACTGGCGCTTACCGCAACGCTTGTCCTGGGCTGGGGCCGCCTCACGCGGCTCACCGGACAGCGTGACACTTGGGAGCAAATTTGTAAAGGCGCGACCGGTGGTCACGAGTCGCGTCGCGCCTTGAGTTCGGCCAGCACTTCCTCGGTATGCTGCCCGAGTTCCGGTGCCGCAGAACGCGGTGTCCAGGGTGTGCCGTGGAAATCGGCCGGGGTGGCCACCATCGCGACGCCGGCTTCCCCGTCCGGCACGTCGACGATGCCGCCGGCGGCGTGGAACTGCTCGTCGGCGACGACGTCCTCGAGGGCGTTCACCGGTGACCAGAAGAAGTCTGGTTCGGCCGCGAAGACGTGCGCCCATTCGTCGAGGGTCCGGGTGGCGAAGATGGCGTCCAACTCGGCGATCAATTCCGCCGCGTTGAAGAACCGCGCGTAGGCGTCTATGAACCGGGGATCCTCCAGCCATTCCGGATGGCCGACGGCGCGACAGAGCGGCGGCCAGTGCCGGTCGACGTCGAGCCCGACGATCCAGAACCGCCGCCCGTCGGCGGTCGCATAGTTGTTCATGCAGGGGTTGCCCATCGATTCCCGCTGCCCGATCGCGATCGGCTGGCCGGTCAGCAGGTAGGTGTTCAGGTCGAAGCTGACGGTGTAGGCGCCCTGGCGGTACAGCGAGGTGGTCACCAGCTGGCCGGTCCCGGTGCGCTGCCGCGCCACCAGCGCCGCGCAGATCGCCGCTGCCAGCGTCATGCCGGCCGAGTGATCTCCCATGCCGCCGCGCTGGAACGGCGGGGTGTCACCGGGGCGGGTCAGAAGGTGTGCCACGCCGGCGCGCGACCAGAAGGCCGCCACGTCGTAGGCGGCGCGGTCGGCGTCGGGCCCGGTTTCGCCGTAGCCGGTGATCAGGCCGTAGACCAGGCGGGGGTTGTGGGTCGCCACCGATTCGAAGTCCAGCCCCAGGCGTCGTAACGCGCCGGGCCGCAGATTGGTGACGAAAACGTCGGCGTCCGCGAGCAATTCGAACGCGGTGTCGCGGTCCGCCTCCTCCGCGAGGTCCAACACGATGCTGCGCTTGGAGCGGTTGTCCATTTCGAACGGCGGGTTGACGCCGAGGTCGCAGCCCAGCATCCGGCCGAACAGCCGCCCGGGGTCACCGCTCGGTGGTTCGATCTTGACGACGTCGGCGCCCCAGTCGGCCAGGATGCCGCCGGCCGCCGGCCCGGCCACCCATACCCCGAGCTCGATGACCCTGACACCCTCCATCGGTCCCGCCATGCCTAAGTTCCTACCGGTTGGCCGTCCGAAGCGCACGCATCCTTCGGGATTTCATGCCCGCTATCGGCGGAGTCCTGATCTGCCGAACGATGATTCTGCGCGCCGCTGTGTATCGGAATACATGCGGGCATCTGCGACGGCTCGCGGCGGTGAGCCCTCCAGAAGTGCGGGCCGCCGCAACCCAACGAGAAAGGAGACGGTCGTGGCCACAGTTGCGGGCAAAGCGATTCTGATCACCGGTGGCAATCGCGGCATCGGGCACGCGCTGACCTTGGAAGCGTTGAACAGAGGCGCCGGAAGGGTGTACGTGGGTACCCGAAAGGCTTTGCCGGACAACAGCGATCCGCGCGTGACGCCGCTGACCCTGGACATCACCGACCAGGCTCATCTCGAGGCGGCGGCCGGACGGGTCGACTCGCTCGATATCGTCGTCAACAACGCCGGCCTCGCGCTCTACGACGACTTGAGCGACCCCTCGGCGCTGCAGCAGCATCTCGCGGTGAATCTTTTCGGCACCTACGCCGTCATCCGGACCTTCTTGCCGTTGTTGGTGCGTTCCGGGGGATCGATCGTCAACAATCTCTCGGTGAACGCGTTGGCCCCCTTGCCGCTCATACCGGCCTACTCCGTCTCCAAGGCTGCCGCGTTCTCCATGACGCAGTCGCTGCGCGCCATCCTGGCGGGACAGGGGGTTCGGGTGCATGCCGTGCTGACCGGGCCGGTGGACACCGAGATGACCCGCGGCCTCGAGATACCGAAGGCCTCGCCGCAATCGGTGGCACGCGCGATCTTTGAAGGGGTGGAGAACGACGATGACGAAATCTTCCCCGACCCGCTGTCACGGTCGTTGGCCGAGCTCTGGGGCAGCGGCGCCACGAAGGTGCTCGAGCGCCAGTACGCGGCGCTGCTCGATGCGGATCACTGAGCCCGTCCAGGCGTGATCCGGCCCGGCGGACAAAGGTCTAGCCTCACACCATGAGCCTGGTAGCCGGACGTGGTCCGCTCAGTAGTGATCCGGCCGGGCGGTTTTCGCCCCCGCTGCCCGCCGACGTCGTTTTCATCGAGCCTCATCCGCGTCGCGTGCAGGCGTTCCAGGACGGGCGCGCGGTGATCGACACCGAAGGGGCGCTGCTGGTGCACCGGCGGGGGCGCCCGCTCAGCTACGTCTTCCGCGCCGAGGAGGTCAGCGACCTGCCCACCGAACCCGAGCCGGAGGCACCGGGCTTCGTGCACGTGCCCTGGGACGCCGTCGACAACTGGTTGGAAGAGGGCCGCGAACTCGTCCACTACCCGCCGAATCCCTATCACCGCGTGGACTGCCGCCCCACCCGCCGCCGCCTGCGCGTCTCGGTCGCCAGAACGGTGTTGGTGGACACCGACGACACCGTGATCCTGTTCGAAACCTCGCTGGCGCCAAGGCTTTACGTCGATCCGGCGCACGTGCGCACCGATCTGCTGCGCCGGTCGGACACGCTGAGCTACTGCAACTACAAAGGTTTCGCGACGTACTGGTCTGCCGACGTCGACGGCCGCGTGGTGGACGACATCGCCTGGAGCTATGCGGATCCCCCACCGGAAAGCCTGCCCATCAAGGGATTTCTGAGCTTCGACCTCGCCCGGGCGGACGTGGTGGCCGAGCTCCCGCACACCGGCGGCTAGCTCGCCAGCCCGACGATCGCCAGCATGAACAGCACCCCGCCGAGTGTGCATGCCAGGGTCGCCGCGGTGCGATGGCCGGCATGTGCCCTCGGCAGGATGTCGGCGCTGGCCAAATACATCAGGAAGCCCGCGAAAAACCCGAGATACACCTCGAGCAGGCGATGGGGAATCGTCACCGCCAGCGTGAGAGCCGCCCCGGCGACCGGTGCCACGGCGTCGGCGCCGAGCAGGGTCAGGGCCCTCCGCCGGTCGTTGCCGTAGAGCGATGTGACGGTGTAGGTGTTGAAGCCGTCGGCGAAGTCGTGGCCGATCACCGCGACCGCCACCACCGCGCCCGCGGCCGCTCCCGCCTGGAATGCGGCGCCGATGGCGAATCCGTCCATGACGCTGTGGCCGATCAGACCCGACGCGGCGAGGATCCCGATGCCGGGCGCATCCGGCTCACCGGCATCCTCCGATCCGTCACCGCGATGGATGCCCACCGTGTGTTCGATGACGTGCAGGACCAGAAAGCCGAGGACGAACGTGAGCAGCGGAGCCGGTATGCCGAAGAGGACCCAGTACTGCCGGCTCAACGCCTCCGGCAGCAGGTCGAAGCCGACCGCGCCGAGCATCAGCCCCGCCGCCAACCCCAGCACCAGATAGCGGTAGGAACCGATCCGCAACGCCGCATAACCACCCAGCAGCGTGGTGATGAACGAGCCGAGGGCCACGAGAACAACCACTGCGGGCCCACCTCTCTGCGACCGGTACCGGTGAAAAGGTAGCGCGACACCCGGCGATCGGCGACCCGGCGCACCCGCGAGTCGGGGCCGCGAAAGTGCCGCTAGCGAAGCGCTTCTGAGCTAGCCGCCGTAGCTGGGGCGTCCCAGCTTGAGCTCGTGCTGGGCGATCATGTTGCGGAAGACTTCCAGGGTGCCGCCGTAGATCCCCAGCGGCAGCGCCAGCCGGTAAAGATGTTCTGCCGCACCGTCGGTGGCCGAGCCCGCAGTTTCGGTGGGCAACGCCGACGCTGTCCCGAGGATGTCCATCAGGTCCGGCGTGACGTCGCGCATCGTCTGCGCGATTGCGACCCGCCCGAACATCCCGGGGGCGCTCAGCGCCGCCTCCATCCGGGCGACGTCGCGCCCGAGCCGGTATTTCACCGAGTCGTCATCCAGCGGCCGCCGGCCGTCGGGGCCGGGTTGAGCGGCGACCGCCACGACGGTGTCGACGACTTCGGCCATCAGGTCGCCGTGCGCCGACATCGCGGCAATGTATTGCAGGCCATGGTCTTCCGGGTCCACGATCCCGTGCTCGGAGTCCAGTGCCGCGCGCATCACCGTCCAACCGCCGTTCACCTCGCCGATGCGGTAGCGATCGTCGACGCGGACGTCGCTGTAGTAGACGATGTTGGTGCGGTCACCGTCCAGGGTGCGGATGCCCTGGATCTCGATCCCGGGCGAGTCCAGCGGCACCAGAAACATGGTGAGGTTCCTGTGTTTGCGCCCCTGCGGGTCGGTGTTGGTGAGCAGGAAGACGTACCGGGCGTTTTGGGCGTTCGACGTGAACATCTTGGAGCCGTTGATGATCCAGCCGTCGCCGTCGCGCACGGCGCGGGTCTTGCAAGTCGCGACGTCGGAGCCGCCTTCGGGCTCGGTGTAGCCCAGGCAGAGCCGGATCTCGCCGGCGAGCACACCGGGCACCACCTGGTCGGCGAGCTCCGGCGCCCCGAATTGGCGCACCAGCCGTGCGACCACGGATGTGGTGCCCCAGTGATACCACGGCGTGTGGGCCCGGGCGATCTCGAGCTGGAAAATGCGCCGGCGGACCGGGCTGAACCCGCCCTCGGACTCCAGCTTCCAGTCCGATTCCAGGTAGCCTGCCTCGCCCAGCGCCAAATGCACGTGCTCGTCGAAGTTTTCGCCGAACTCCAGCTGACGATGGAGCACCTCGTCGGTGACATGCTTCGCGATGAACGCCCGGGTCTCGTCACGGAAGCTCTGGTCCTCGGGTGAGAGTTCGACGCGGGAGAAGTCCATCAGGCCGCGTCGATCACCAGGGTGCGGAAGCGGTCGAGGGTCTCGAGGGCATGGGCCATGCTGTCACCGGGCAGGTGAACGCTGACCCACGTCACGCCCAGCTTCGCCAGCTTGTCCAAACCGTCGAGGTAGGCGTCCGCGTTGAAGTCGTCGTCGGTGATGCTGCCACCCTCGAAGTTGGTGAAGGTGATGTCGATCGCCGACCAGTCCCGGCCCGCGGCATCGCAGCGCCGCCGCAGGTCCTCGATGCCCTCGCGCAGGCGTGCCGCCGAGTCGATGACGGCGGTTCCCGCCGTCTGGGCCAGTTGGGGCGGCGCCGGAAACGGGCACCAGCCGTCACCGTACTGCGCCACGCGCTGGCGTGCCGACGACGTGTTGCCCCCGATCCAGATCGGCGGGTGCGGGTCGCTGACCGGCCGGGGGTGCGCGGTGATCCCGCGGGCACTGAAATGCCTTCCCTCGTAGGTGATGTCGTCTCCGGTCCAGACCGCCCGGATCACCTGCAACGCTTCCTCGAACAGCTCGGCCCGCTCGTCGTAGCTCACGCCGAGCGCGGCGAACTCCCGCTTGAGGTACCCCACACCGACCGCGAGCGTGAACCGGCCGCCGGAGAGCAGATCCAGCGTGGCGCCAGACTTGGCCACCACGAACGGATTTCGATACGGCAGCACCACGATGTTGGGGATCAGCCGCAGCGTGTTCGTGGTGGCGGCCGCGAAACCCAGCGCGACGAAGGGATCGAGCGCGTCGTGTCCGCCGGCCTCCAGCCACCGCTGCGACGGCGCCGGGTGATCGGTGAAGCCGAACCCGTGGATGCCCGCCGCTTCGGTGGCGGCGGCCACCTTGCCGATGCCGTCGCCGCTCACCAGCTCCGGGTTGTACGGGTGGCTGTGCATCGGGTGGGTGATGGTGAAGCGCATGACCGGGACCAGCCGCTAGAACCGTGCGCGGGAGTCGATCGCCGTGTCGCTGGTGCGCAGCGGCCTGATCAGCGCCTCTTGGGCGAAGGAGCACAGCAGCTCGCCCTCCTCGGAATGCACCGTGCCGCGCACGTAGGACATTCCCGCGCCGACCTGGGTGCTCTCGTGGGTGTAGAGCAGCCAGCCGTCCCAGCGAACCGGTTCGTGGAACGCCACCGAGATGCTCATCGGGGCAGTCGACACCGTCAGGTGGGCCTGGGCGGTGCCGATGCCCGGGTGCGCCCGCATTGTGGTGGAGATGCCCAGGTGGCCGGTGAAGTAGGCGAGCAGCGCCTTGGCCAGGTCGTCCCGTTCCGGAATCGGGTCGTAGTGCAGCCACGCGTGCAGTTCCGGGGGCCCGACCTCGTCGGGGCTGTTGACGTCGACGACGTCGACCAGGCGCAGTTCGCGCCCGACCATCGGCATGGGCGAGGGGTTGGCGCCGGCGGGCCCGGTCACGTCGGGGCGCGGCAGGTGATGGCGGATGACGTCGCCGGTCGGGACGTCGGCCAGCGCCGTGATGCTCAGGCAGCGCCGCCCGTTCTGCTGCACGGCGACAACCGCGGTGGCGGTGGACCGGCCCTCGGCGACGACGTCGAGGACGAGCTCGATGGGCGGACCGACGGTCACGGCGCGGGAAAACACCGCGTGCGCCGAGCGCACCGACTTGTCCGGGAATCGCTTGGCAACCGCGACAATCGCCTGGGCGAGCACCTGGGTGCCTTCCACCACCTGCCGTTCGTCGCCGCCGGCTATACCGGTGTCGCCGGTGAACCGGTCCTGCCCGTCGGCCTGCACGTCGAACAGATCCAGCAGGCCCTGCACCGTCCACTCAGTCTGCTCAGAATCCGTGGTCAAGTCCCGCTCCACCTCTCGCGCTAGCAGCTTTGGGCTCAGCGTGACACTTTGAGTAGGATTTGTAAAGCTTGGCTAATTAGGCCGCGGCACGACGCGTCGACGCACCGACGGAAAACACACGGAGGCAACGCAATTGGGCATCGTGACCAGCACCTCGGAGACCGCATTCACCCAGTCCGCCGAGACCGTCTACGACTTTGTCACGAATCCGGAGAACTGGACCAAAACCTATCCCGGCAGCGCGCACATCGGCGGCCTCCCGGAGCTCCCGCTGCGGGTCGGCGACACCTGGGAGGAGGCGGGACCGGACAGTGACCGGATCTTCACCTGGCAACTGGCGGCCGCCGTGCGCCCGACGCTCTTCGTGTTCACCTCGATCGGGCGACTGGGGCACGACCGGGACGGGAACGGCGGAATGGAGGGCCGCATCACGGTGGCGTACCGGTTCACCAGGCCGGGCCAGGACGTCACGCTGTTCTCGCGGACGATGACGATCGAGGCTTTCAAGCACGCCCCGCTGCCGGATCAGCTCTTTCAGCAGGTCAATCCCGCGAAGATCGACGCGTACCACGAGGCCGTCGCGGGCGAACTCGCCAAGTCGCGAGATTGACACCGATACCCGCGGTGCATGACACTTTGGCGGTGTTTTGTAAAGCGGTGGAGGGGGTGCGCGGATGATTCCCGAACCGCTGGCCAACAGCTTCTGCTTCGGCGAGGGCCCGCGCTGGTTCGAGGGGCTGCTGTGGTTCTCCGACATGCTGGGCGAGGCCGTGCACACCTCGACCATGGGTGGGTCGGTGACCACGCTGCCGCTGCCCGGGCACTCGCCTTCGGGACTGGGTTTCCGGCCCGACGGATCGCTGCTGATCGTCTCGGCCGAAGACCGCAGGGTGCTCCGCTACGACGGTGAGACGGTCGACGTCATCGCCGATCTCGCCGACCTGGCGCCGGCCAACCTCGGCGACATGGTCATCGACGACGCGGGCCGGGCCTACATCGGGTGCCAGGCGCTGCGCGGCGGTTGCATCATCCGGCTGGACCCGGACGACAGCGCCCGCGTCGTCGCCGAAGAACTCGACTTTCCCAACGGCATGGTGATCACGCCCGATCGCCGGACCCTGATCGTCGCCGAGTCGATCGGCCGGCGGCTGACCGCGTTTACGATCGATGAGGACGGCGGGCTGGCCGACCGCCGCGTTTTCGCCGAGGGCCTCGACGGTCCGCCCGACGGCATCGCGCTCGACGCCGACGGCGCGGTGTGGGCGTCGATGACGCTGGCCCACCAATTCGAGCGGATCATCGAGGGCGGCGCCGTCACCGACCGCATCGACATGGGTGAGCGCGTCGCCATCGCCTGCGCTCTCGGCGGCCCCGAGCGCCGGACGCTGTTCCTGTTGTCCAGCACGGACGCCTATCCCCAGCGCCTGGTCGGGACCCGGCTGTCCCGGCTGGACGCCGTCACCGTGACCACCCCCGGCGCCGGCCTGCCCTGACGAGAGATTGAGGATGACCGACTCCTACTACGAGCTCGTCGACGGCGCCGACCCGCTGGGGGAGAAGTTCCGGGCCACCGACCTGGCGCGCGGCACCTGGTCGGCCGCGATCCAGCACGGCGGGCCGGTGTCCGCGCTGCTGGTCCGCGCCCTGGAGCGGTGCGAACAGCGCGACGACACCCGCCTGTCCCGCGTCGTCATCGACCTGCTGGGCGGGGTTCCCGCCGAGGGTGACCTGTGGGTCAACGCGCGGGTGCAGCGCGGGGGCAAGCAGATCGAACTGGTCGGGGCCGAGATGCTGGCGCCCGGTCCCGACGGGGAGCCCCGCCCGGTGGCGCGCGCCAGCGGCTGGCGGTTGCAGACGCTGGACACCCGGGAGGTGGCCCACGCCGCGCCCGACATGCCCGCGCCGCGCAGCGAGGCACGCGACCGCAACCTGACGGCGCGGGACTGGGACCGCAACTACGTGCACAGCCTCGACTGGCTGTGGCTGACGGAACCGCTCAGCGAGGGCCCGGGCGAGTCGTGGATTCACCCGACCGTGGACCTGGTGACCGGCGAGAGCATGACACCGCTGGAGCGCCTGTTCGCCGTCGCCGACTGCGCCAACGGCATCGGCAGCAAGCTGGACATCAGCCGATGGACCTTCCTCAACACCGATCTGGCCGTGCACGTGTTCCGGGTTCCCGACGGGGACTGGATCGGCATCCGCGCCGAGACGAGTTACGGCCCGGACGGCGTCGGCACCACGGTCGGCACATTGTTCGACGAGCAGGGCGCGGTCGGGGCCATCCAGCAGTCCGTCCTGGTGCGCCCGCGCCCGCCCAAGTCCGGCCGGGGAGCGAAATGACCTTCCACCACTTCGTAGAGTTGCAGATATGAGCCGGCCGGCCCAGACCGCAGAACCTGACACCTCGACGCGTCAGCGGATCCTCGACGCCACCGCCGAGGTGCTCGGCCGCAACGGCAAGACCAAACTCAGCCTTTCCGACGTCGCCGCCCAGGCGGGGGTTTCCCGCCCGACGCTCTACCGCTGGTTCGCGTCCAAAGAGGAACTGCTGTCCGCCTTTTCGAGCTACGAGCGGCAGATCTTCGAGAGCGGCCTGGTGCGGGCCACCGCGGGCCTGAAGGGGGTCGACAAGCTCGACGCCGTGCTGCGGTTCATCGTCGAGTACCAGCACTCGTACTCCGGCGTCCGCATGGTCGACGTCGAGCCCGAGCACACCATCGCCCAGTTCTCCGGGGTCATCCCGCAGATGCGGGAGGGCCTCCAGCGCCACCTGCCCGGACCCAACGCCGCGGTGAAGGCGGCGACCGTCATCCGGATCGCGATCTCGCACTACATCGTCCCCAGCGACGACGCCGATCAGTTCCTGGCGCAGCTGCGGCACGCGGTCGGCATCAAGCCGCCGTCCGATTAGTCGAGCTGCACCGCGACCTTGACGCGGCCCTTCTCGTCTCGGCTGGCGCTCGCGTGTCCGGTCCGGTCCGCGCCGTCGAAGTTGAGCAGCGTGATCGGACCGCCCTCGCCGAGAAAGTTCCGCCACCAGGTCTTGTTATCGGGCGACATGACGTTGATGACGATGCCGTCACCGGAGCGGCGGTAGCCGACCGGGGTCTGGATCGTCTTGCCCGAACGCCTGCCGACGTAGCGAATCTTGATCAGCCCGCGTCGTACCAGTCGCCCGACGACGGGCGCGTCGATCATGCCGTTGAACAAGTTGTTGACGACTCCGACGATGGGCGTGTCGAAGATCCCGGATGCCATGGATCCCAGCTTATGTCAGGCGGCGCAAGAACGATCAGTCGAACAGGACCGCGGCGTTCAGGTAGCCGGTCGGGTCCAGCGCGGCCTTGATCGTGCGCATCGCCGCGACGTCCGCGGGCTCGCGGGACATGCCCAGGTAACCCCGCTTGCGGGTGCCGACGCCGTGTTCGGAGCTGACGTTGCCGCCGGATCGCGCGATCAGTTCCATCATCGGCCTGTACAGCGCCTCCTCCCTCTCGACTTGGCAGCGCAACACGTTGAGGTGCAGGTTGCCCTCGCCGATGTGGCCGAACAGCACGGGCAGCGCCTCCGGCGCGTGGGCGTCGATCAAATCGACTGCCTCCGCAGCGAATTCGTCGATCGACGACAGTGGTAGGGAGACGTCGAACTTCAGCGGCGGCCCGTACACGCCGAGCACCTCGACGAGTGATTCACGCACCTGCCACAACCGCTGCTGCGCGGCGACATCCACGCCAACCGCGGGTTCGGAGGACATTCGCGCGCCGTCGAGCAGGTCCGCGAGCCGGTCGGTCTGGTCGTGGTCGGCGGCCAGTTCCACCAGCAGCAGCCAGTCGCCGTCGACCGGTGAGCCGACCCCGAGGTGCTCGCCGGTCAGCGCGGCGGCCCGGCCGTCGATCAGTTCCAGCGCCGCGATGCCGTCGACGTCCCGGAACGTCCGGCCGGCATCGATCAGCGCCGCCAGGTCGTCGAACCCGCAGATCGCCGTCACCCGCCGCGCCGGGGTGGGGTGCAGGCGCAACTCCAGCGCGGTGATCACCCCCAGGGTGCCTTCGGCGCCGACGAACAGCGCCGACAGGTCGTAGCCGGTGTTGTCCCGGCGCACCCGGCTGTGGCGGCGCAGCAGCGAGCCGTCGGGCAGCGCCACCTCGAGGCCGACGACCTGTTCGCCCATGTTGCCGTAGCGGACCGTGCGCAGCCCGCCGGCGTTCGTCGACGCCATCCCCCCGACCGTCGCCGTGTCCCGCGCGGCCAGGTCCACGCCGAACAGCAGGCCGGCGACCCCCGCGGCCCGTTGCACCGCGGCCAGAGTCGCGCCCGCGCCCACCTGAATGCGGCGCTCGACGGTGTCGACAGGGTCGAGGGCGTGCAGCCGCTCGGTGGACAGCAGGACATCGTCGTGCTCGGGGACGGTGCCCGCCACCAGCGACGTGCGCCCGCCCTGCACGGTCACGTGGGACCCGGCATCCCGGCAGACCCGCAGCACCTCGGCGGCCTGTTCGGCCGAGCCGGGGCGCACCAGCGCACTGGCCCGGCCCCGATAGCGGCCGGTGTGGTCGACGCTGCGGCCCGCGAGCACATCGGGATCGGTGACGACGTGGTTCGATCCCACTACCTCGGCCAGGCTGCGCAGCATGCTCGCGGTTATAGCACCTCACGCCGGGGCACGGAAACAGCCCTCGAAATGACCGTTTTCAATCCCGACGGTATGCATGAACGAGTGGGCGACCACGGGTCCGACCATCCGAAAACCCGCTTCTCGCAACGCTGTTGACAGCTGGCGCGATTCCGGACTCACCAGCCGGCCATCGCTGAAGGTTCGGAGCCGATGGTGGCTGTGGGGTCGATGCTGCCAGGCCAGACGCGACAACGAGTGCGTCGATAACAGGCGGGCGTTGTGTAGCGTGGCTTCGATCTTGCGGCGATGGCGAATGATCGACGCATCGGTCATCAACCTTTGCACGTCGCCGGGCGTCATTGCTGCGACCGCCGCCGGGTTGAAGCCGTGGAACGCCTTGCGCAGGTTGTCCCGCTTGTCGAACACGGTCGCCCACGACAGGCCGTTCTCGAAGTAAGTCAGCACCAGCGCCTCGAAGAGCAAGGCCTCGTCGTGTGTCGGTGTTCCCCACTCGTGATCGTGATACGCGGTCAGATCGCGGCCCGTTTGGGTGGCCCACCGGCAGCGGGTGACGCCGTCGGGACCGGGTATCACGCTGGCAAGGTGGGTCGGCACGCCGACGCCGGCCATCGCCCTCACGACACGACCCTAGCCCCGAGGTACCTCGGCGAATCCCGGTTCACCCGCGTCGACGACGGAATTGAACCGGATCCGAGTTTCCAGACGTTCGTTGATCTCTTGGATCGCGCTGTCGGGAAGCGTTGTGACATCAAAGTTCTCGCGGATGCGCGGCGGTGAAACCGATGCGGTCAGAACCGCGCTGCCGCGCTGGATGCCCCAGGCCAGCAGCACTTGGGCGGGCGTCTTGCCGAGCCGCCGCGCGATCGATACGACGAGAGGGTCCTCAAGCAGCCGCGGTTCGAGTGCGTGCCCGAGTGAGGCGAAGGCCAACAAGATGATGCCGTCGGTCTCGCGCAGCTGGTGCAGCTCCCATTGGGGGTGGTACGGGTGCGACTCGACTTCCACGACCGCCGGCTTGATGCGCGCGGTCTCGATGATCTTTCTGGTGCCGTCGGCGTCGATGTCCGAGAGGCCTATTGCCCGCGTAAGGCCCTCGTCGACAAGGTCTTCCATCGCCGCCCAGGTTTCCGCCAGGGTGACCCCGTCGTCGTAGACGACGGCCCCGTGAATGTCACGGGGGTCTTGGTCGTCGCCCGGCTTGAAAGCGAACGGGGTGTGCACCAAATACAGATCGACCGCGTCGAGCCCGAGCCTGTCCAGGCTGGCTCGCAGGGCGGGCCGCACCCGCTCCGGTCGATGGTTGTTGTTCCACAACTTGGTGGTCACGAACAATTCCTCGCGGCGGACCGCTCGTTGCGCGAACAGATCTTTGAGGGCCGCACCGACCTCGGCTTCGTTCCGATACCGCTCGGCGGCGTCGAGGTGACGGAACCCCGCTTGGACCGCGGTCTTTACGGCATCACGCGTCTTGGTGTTGTCGGACAGCGAGGTGCCGAACCCGAGCGCCGGGATCGCGCCGCTCCCGTCGTTCAGCACGAACCTGCGTTGACTGAGACTTTCATTCGGTGCCATGGCGTTCGGACTCCTTTGTTTTCGACGGATCTACCGGGTTGGTCAGCAGGGCGACGGCTTCGGACGTGGTCCAAACGGCGCTGGCGAGGAATCGGAAATTCACCAAAGCGGCGAGGTAGCCGTCACATTCGGGCAGGCGCGGGCCGGCCGTGGCATCCTTGACGACGGCCACCTCGAAGCCCTGCTCGATGAGTTCGCGGAGATGGCCTTCGACGCACAGGTTGGCGGCCATCCCCGCCAGGACGACCTGGCTGACCCCGCGCTTGCGCAGCTGAAGCACCAGGTCATTCGATTCCGGGCCTACGATCTTGTGGGGTGAGGCGATGACGGTCCGGCCGTCGTGAATGTGGTTGCGGTAGGCCGGCAGGAAATCGGCGCCGGAGCCCACGAATCCGTCTGCCGCGTAGGCGCTTTGGCGCGCGAACATGCCGGCGGAGTCCATGAACTTCTCCAGCGGATCACCGAACCGCCACTTCTTGTCGGTGGGAAAGAAGTAGTGCGGCGACACCGCGACGGTGATGCCCGCCCGTTTCGCGGCGTCGAGCAACTCGCCGATATGGGCGACGACGTCGTTGTCCCGGACGCCGTCGCCGAACACCTGCCATGCGGCGCCCGCCGGGCTCAGGAAATCGATCTGCGGATCGATGAGAACCAGCGCGGCGCGGTCGAGGTCGAGCTCGAAGCCGGAAGCGGGCAGCCCAGGCGTCTGGGGGTCGGCGTCTCTGGTTGGCTCCGGCATGGCGCGTCCTCGGGGTCGGAAGGGGTGGTCCCTCGATAATAAATGACCAGTCGTCTATTTAACAAGCGGCGCCCGTGAACGATTCCGCCGCCGACCACATCAGTGCAGAAGCGCCTGGACCGTCGTCGCCTCGAATCGGTCGTACGGGGCCCTACTGCGGGTCACCTTCCCCCGCAGGGCCGCACCTTCCCACGCCTCGATCAGTTGGGAGGCGAGTTCGGGAGCGGCGAGGTCGCGACGGACGCCACCGGAGCGCCGCTGCCCGGACCGCACACACTCGGTGAGGGCGGCGCCCCAGCGATCGAGAATGCGCACGAGTTCGGCGCGCACCGGCTCGCTCGAACCGCCCAGCTCGAGCGACAGGTTGCCGATCAGGCAGCCAAGCAGGAAATCGCCGGCCTCGTGCTCGTCGGCAAGGGCATGGAAGAAGCGGGTGATCCGGTCCTGTGCCGGACCGGCTTCGTCGAGGATCGGCAGCAGGCGCGCCTCGATGTCGGCCCAGTAATGCTCGAGGATCGCCGCCGCGAACGCTTCCTTGCTTGGGAAATACGCGTAGAACGACCCCTTCGGGACGCCCGCCGCGTCGGTGATGTCCTTGACACCACTCGCGGAAAATCCCCGAGCGTGCACCAGTTCGAGCCCCGCGGCAAGGAGGCGACGGCGCACCTCGGGATTCGGCGGACGCGGCATTCCTCGATGGTAGCCGACCGGTCGCCTATCTTCGACGGTCTAGAACGCCTTGTGCGGCACGTCGGTCACCAGCCCGCCGTCCATGACGAACTCGCTGCCAGTCGAGTAGGACGACTCGTCGCTGGCCAGGAACAGGATGAACGTCGACACCTCCCGCGACTCGGCCGGGCGGCCGAGCGGGATCGTCACCATGTCGTCGGGCAGGTGCTGTGTCATCGGGGTGCGGATGAAGCCGGGGTGCACCGAGTTGACGCGGATGTTGTGCGGCGCCAGCTCCAAAGCCGCGGACTTCGCCAGGCCGCGCACCCCCCACTTGGAGGCGACGTACGGGTGCACCATTGGCGCGCCGCGCAGCCCCTCGATGGAGGACACGTTGATGATCGACCCGCCGCCCGCGGCGATCATCGGCTCGACGGCCGCCCGCATGCCCAGGAAGGTTCCGGTCAGGTTGACGTCAATCACCTTCTGCCACTTGGCCAGATCGAAACTCTTCAGCGGTCCGAGCGCGACGGTCCCGGCGTTGTTGACCAACACGTTGAGCTTGCCGAATTCGCTGACCGCGGTCTCGACGGCGGCCTCCCACTGGTCGGGCTGGGTCACGTCGAGGTGGACATAGCGAACGGCGTCACCGATTTCGTCGGCGACGGCCTTGCCCTCGTCGTCGAGGATGTCGCCGATCACCACCTTGGCGCCCTCGGACGCCAGCAGCCGCGCATGCTCGGCGCCCATCCCCCGGGCGCCCCCGCTGATCAGCGCAACCTTGCCATCTACCCGTCCCACAGGGACTCCTTTCGATTTAAGTGCTCACCAAAGTGGTTGGTGCGTAAAGGCCTTTGCCGGTGACCAACGGCAGGTCGAGCGTGGTCCGAATGCCGGGCGGTGCCGCGATGACCGCGGGGATCGCATTGACGATGCGGCCCGCGGCGCCGGCGATCGCCGCGTGGTTGTGATCGCCCTTGCGGCTGCTCGGGATGATGTCGACGGCGTACGACGGCTCCCCGGTGATCTCGACGCGGTAGGAGCCGTCGCCCGCGGCGGGCTGAGGCAGGTCCGGCCGCAAGTCGGGCCGCAGCCGGGTGACGTGCTCGATGACGATCGCGGGGTGGCCCTTGACCATGCCGCGGATCTCGAACTGCAGCACCGCCACGGTGCCCTTGGCGACCCGGCCCACCGCGATATCGAAGTCCTCCGGCGCCGGCTCCCGCTGGTAGGACTCGGTGATCTCGTCGACCTCGATGCCCAGGCCGGCGGCCAGCTGACGGATCGCAGTGCCCCAGGCGATGCTGAGGATGCCCGGTTGCAGCAGCATCGGGATCTCGTCCATCGGACGGCCAAACCCCATGTAGTGCATCACCTCTGCGCCGTCGTAACTCGCGTAGTCGTGAATCTCCATGCAGCGCACCTGCTCGACGCGCTGGCAGGTCCCGGCGAGGGCGAACGGGATCAGGTCGTTGGCGAATCCCGGGTCGACACCGCTGATGAAGATGCTCGAATTGCCTTGCTTGGCAGCGTCTTCGACGCGGCCGATGTACTTGTCGGGCATCACGCCCCACGGGTATTGCAGCAGCCCGGGCGAAGAGCCGACGACGTTGACACCGGCGGCCAGGATGCGCATGACGTCGGCCATCGCCTCGGGCAGCCGGGTGTCGCCCATCGCGCAGTAGACGACGCACTCGGGCCGGGTGGCCAGCAGCGCGTCGAGGTCCGAGACGGCCGTCACCCCGGTGACCACACCGGGTTCCAGGGCGACGCCGCAGAGTTCACCGG
>NZ_LZIX01000159.1:0-3734 GCF_001666955.1 Mycobacterium sp. E735
GCCTTGCGCAGGTACGCCTCGGCCGCGGCCGGCTCCTCGACCACCAGTTCGACGATTCCGGCGAATTGCTCGACCTCGACGAGGGCATGGCGCAGGCCGAGCTCGGTGACCGTGCGGCGGGCCGAGTCGATCATGCGTCGCGCCGCCGCGGCCCGCCCGCGGAAGGCCTCCAACACCGCCTGGCAGCGTGTCGACGTCGCCTCGACCGCGGGCGAGTCGGTGGTGATGCGCAGCAGCCGCACCACGTCCAGGCACCGGCCTCCTGCGCGCGGCACCGGGTTGGGGCCCCAGAGCGCGGCGAGTGGCGCCTGGGCCAGCACCGCGTTCACCCGGCGGTGTTCGCGGGCGCGCCGCGCCGCGGTGAGGGCGTCGTCCAGGGCGATCTCACAGTCGCCGATCCTGCCCAGCCGGGCCAGGCACCCGGCACGAACGGTGTGCGCCTTCGCTTCTCCTGCGGCATCGCCCAATTCCGCCAGTTTGTTGGCGGCGGCGCCCACCGCGGCCTCGACCTCGTCGAGCCGCTCGGGGTGAACCAGCATCGACAATTGGCCGTCGAAGCATGTCGCCCATGCCGCAAGTTGGGCGGAATCGACCGTGGCCGTTTGCAATTGAGCGACGGCACTGGCCGCCGACGCCACGTCACCCGCGGCCAGCAGAGCCTCGCAGCGCGCGATCAGCAGCGCGGCAACCTGGTCGTCGCGGTCGGGCAGCTCGTCGTCGATCTCTTCAAGGGCGTGCAATGCGCGGTCGTAGAGGTCGGCCGCGCCCTCGTAGGCGAGCCGCGTCATCGCCTGATCCGCCGCGCGCCGGCAGTATTCGACCGCCTTCGCCGCGTTGCCCGCCCACGCGCATTCGAAGTAGTGATACGCCAGTTCGGCGAGCAGTTCCTCGTCGGCGCCGGGCTCGCTTTCCAACGTGGTGGCGATGCGCTGGTGCAACCGCATGCGCCGCACCGACGGCAATTCGGCCAGCAGCGACTGCCGAACCAGCGCATGGTTGAACCGGTACCGGCCGCCGGGCTCTTCGATGACGATGCCTGCCTTACACGCCTCGTCGAACGCATCGACCAGGTCGTCGCCGACCACGCGTTCGACCAGTTCCAGCGCGAACCGGCTCCCGACGACAGCGGCTGCGGCGAGCGCCTTGTTGGCCTCTGCCGGAAGCCGCGAAAGACGGCGGCTCACCGCCTCGCGCACCCCCTGGGGCAGGGTGCTCTGGTCCCAGCGGCCGCCGCTTTCGTCCACGTGGCGCAGCGCCTCGATGAGGAAGAAGGGGTTGCCTCCGGTGACCGAGGCCAATGCCCGGGCCAGCTCTTCGTCGTTGTAGCCGGCCTCCGCGACGTAAGCGGTCACGTCGTCCTCGTCGAGACCGCTCAGCGCCAAACGGCTGGCGGTGCCGTCGCGGTGCAAGTCGGCGAGCATCGCGGCCAGCGGGTGGGCGCGGTCGAGATCCGTGCTGCGATACGTGCCGATGATCTGCAGCCGGGCCTGCTCACCGAAACGCAGCAGATGCCGCAACAGCAGCAGCGTGGGCTTGGCCGCCCAGTGCAGGTCGTCGAGGATCAGCACGACGGGCGCGCGCGCGGAAGCCATCGCCAGCAGCGCGACGACCGCGTCGAACAGCGCATAGCGTTCGGTGTCCGGATCGGCCCGCGTCGGTGCCGCCAGATCGGGGAGGACATCGGTCAGCCCGGGAATGAGCGTGAGTAGCGCCTCCACGCCACGCAGCCCGCGGAGCCCGCTTGCACCCAGGCACGGCACCAGCGAACGCAGCGCTTCCGCGAAGGGCTGGTACGGGGCGCCGAGGTCCTCGTCGCATCGGCCGTAGATCACGAGTGCGCCCTGGTCGTGGGCCTGCCGGGACCACTCGCCGGCCAGGCGTGTCTTGCCAACCCCCGGTTCCCCGGCGATCAGCATCGCGTTGGTCCCCCCGGCGAGCGCGGTCTGCCAGCCCGAAGCCAGTCGCTCGAGCTCGTGGCCCCGCCCGACGAACGGGCCGCGCCCGGCGAGCACCGCAGGCAGGCTGGGGCGTTCCAGCGGCGGCTCGGTGGGAGCCGCCGGACCGGGGTCGTCGGCGGTGAGCAGTTGAAGCTCGAAAACGTGTTCCGGGCGCGCCAGGTTGCGCAGTTGGCGAGTTCCCAGGTCGGCCAGCACAACGTCGTCGGGCAGCGAGTCGATGACGAGCTCCGCCGTCGCGCCCGAGCACAAGATCTGGCCGCCGCCGGCCAGCGACCGGAGGCGAGCGGCGCGGTTGACGGCGCGACCGAAGTAGTCGCCGTCGCGGAGCTCGACCTCCCCGGTGTGCAAAGCCACGCGGATACGCATGGGCTCACGCAGCGCCCACGGCTCGTGCACGATCGCGTCTTGAAGCTCGATAGCCGCGGCGGCAGCCGCCGAGGGCCGATCGAAAACCGAGAACGTCGCGTCACCCTCGCCGCGCGTCTTGATCAGCCGCCCCCCGCGCGACGTCACGACCTGTTCGACGAGCTCGTCGTGTCGTGCCAGTGCCACCGCCATGGCCGCCGCGTCCGCCTCCCACGCGGCCGTCGACCCTTCGATGTCGGTCAGCAGGAAGGTGACAGCACGAGTGACCGACGAAAGCTGCTGTGCGGCAGGTGTTTCCAGCGAGGAGTCTTGTGCGACGATCGCGGCCTCCAGCCGGCGGAGCTCGGGGCCGGGGTCGACGCCCAATTCGTCGGCCAGCAGCGCGCGCGCACGCTGGTATGCGCCAAGCGCTTCGCCCTGCCTGCCGGCGCGATACAGCGCGAGCATGAGCTGGCCCCACCGCCGCTCACGCAGCGGCGCGTCGGCGACGGCGGCCTCGAGCTCCCCGATGATCTCCGCGGCCCGGCCGGTCGCGAGCAGCGCGTCGGCGCGATCCTCCACCAGCGCCGCATGGCCCTCGATCCACCGCGTTTTCTCGGAGGTCCCTCGCCGGCTGTCGGGCAGCTCCGGGATCCCGCGCCAGAGGGCAAGTGCCTCCTCGAACCGGGCCACCGCCTGGCCGATGTCACCGGCGGCGGCGGCGTCGCGTCCCAGCCGGGCGGCCGACTTGTACCGCGCGGCGTCCACCTGCGTCTCGGCCAGGGTCCAGCCCGCGCCCGCCGTCAAGACGAAGCCGTCACCCAGCGCGCGACGCAAGGACGAGATGTGGGTTTGCAGCGCCTTGGCCGCGGTGCGCGGTGGGTCCTCGCCCCAGAGCAGTTCGACCAGCGTGTCGGCCGCGACGACGGACCCGCCGTGCAGCCCCAGCATCGAAAGGATCGCGCGAGGTTTGGCGCCCGGGATGACGACGGGCGCCCCGCCTAGCCGAACCTGCAGAGGTCCCAAAACCCCCAGTTCCACCGATGGAAGCGTACTCACATCAGTCATCGTCGGTGCGGCGATTCAATGCATGGTCAAGATCGAGTAAAGCGCGCTTCGCGCCGAAGCCCACCGCCACCCTAGGGCCGGCCAGTCTGAACCGTTAGGTTTGTATCCATGGGCAATGAAGGGGGAGGTGGTTCGGCGTTCACCTGGCAGGGCCGGCGTGAGTTGGTCAGCCAGATCCATGAGCAGCTCGACGAGCTGGTGGAAGCCCGCGACCAGATGGAACAACTGGTTCGGGTCATCAGCGAAATCGGTTCGGACCTCGACCTCGACGTGACCCTGCACCGAATCGTCGAGGGGGCGATGGAGCTGACCGCCTGCCGCTACGCAGCCCTGGGCATCCGCGCTCCCGATGGCGCCTTCGTC
>NZ_LZIX01000160.1:0-2207 GCF_001666955.1 Mycobacterium sp. E735
CGACATCGAGCCCAACCTCAAGCCCGGTGACGCGCTGTTCTTCGGGCACGGTCTCAACATTCACTTCGGTCTGATCAAGCCGCCCGCCGATGTGACCATCGCGATGGTGGCCCCGAAGGGTCCCGGCCACCTGGTGCGCCGCCAGTTCGTCGACGGCAAGGGCGTGCCCTGCCTGATCGCGGTCGACCAGGACCCGAACGGCAACGGCGAGGCGCTGGCGCTGTCCTACGCCAAGGCCATCGGCGGCACCCGGGCCGGCGTCATCAAGACCACGTTCAAGGACGAGACCGAGACCGACCTGTTCGGCGAGCAGGCCGTGTTGTGCGGCGGCACAGAGGAATTGGTGAAGACCGGTTTCGACGTCATGGTTGAGGCGGGCTACCCGCCGGAGATGGCCTACTTCGAGGTGCTGCACGAGCTCAAGCTGATCGTCGACCTGATGTATGAGGGCGGCATCGCCCGGATGAACTACTCGGTGTCCGACACCGCGGAGTTCGGCGGGTATCTGTCGGGTCCGCGGGTCATCGACGCCGGCACCAAAGAGCGGATGCGTGAGATCCTGCGCGACATCCAGGACGGCACCTTCACCAAGAAGCTGGTGGCCAACGTCGAGGGCGGCAACAAGCAACTCGAGCAGCTGCGCAAGGAGAACGCCGAGCACCCGATCGAGGTGACCGGCAAGAAGCTGCGCGACCTGATGAGCTGGGTCGACCGGCCGATCACCGAGACGGCGTAACCGGCGGGCCGCGCTGCCGGCTGCCGGCGGCTTGCCGCTGCCGGCGGCCCTGCCGCGGCCGCGAGACATAAACCACGGCGACCGTTTACGGCGTCCTCTCTCCGCCGAGCGTGAAGCTGTTGCGAATTTCTTGGCTTATTCTCGCGACAGTTTCACGCTCGGCGCGGGCGCCGCTCAAGAACCCAGCCGGCCGGCGGTTTCGACCACGCGGCGGGCCAGGTGGTCCAGGGCGTTCCCGGTGGCCTCGTCGAACTCGTGAATGTTGTCGTGGGTGGAGACCAGGCTCACCCCGTACGGGTTGCCGTCGACGAACTTGACCGGGTCGGTGTAACCGGGCGGCACAATGATGCCGCCGAAATGCATCAGGGTGATGTATAGCGACAGCAGGGTGGTTTCCTGACCGCCGTGCAGCGTGTTGGACGACGTGAATCCCGCGTACACCTTGTCCGCGAGCTTGCCCTCGGCCCACAGCCCGCCGAGCGAGTCCAGGAAGTTGCGCAATTGCGCAGCGGGAGAGCCGAAGCGGGTCGGCGAACCGAAGATCACCGCGTCGGCCCAGACGATGTCCTCACCGGATGCCGCCGGAAGGTCCTTGGTTGCTTCGTAATTCGCGGTCCAGGCCGGGTTCTGCGCGAACGATTCCGGGTCGCGGGTCTCGGCGACGTGCCTCAGCCGGACTTCGGCGCCGGCGGACTCGGCCGCGGCGGCCACGCGTTGCGCCATCGCGGTGTTATGCCCGGTGGCCGAATAGTAGATGATCGCGAGTTTGGTCATCAGCGCATCGTAGGACCTCGCCGGCCCGCGCCCAACGGCCGTCGGTGCAGGTTACGGCAGTGGTGAGCCCGTCGAGGCCCGTCAAACGCAGCCGTTAGGCTGGCCGGGTGAATCTGCCTGTTGTATTGATCGCCGACAAACTCGCCCAATCGACTGTCGCCGCCCTGGGAGACCAGGTCGAGGTGCGCTGGGTAGACGGGCCGGACCGGGAGAAGCTGCTGGCCGCGGTGCCGGAGGCCGACGCGCTGCTGGTGCGCTCGGCCACCACGGTGGACGCCGAGGTGCTGGCGGCGGCCCCCAAGCTGAAGATCGTCGCCCGCGCCGGGGTCGGGCTGGACAACGTCGACGTGGACGCTGCGACCGAGCGCGGCGTGCTGGTGGTCAACGCGCCCACCTCGAACATCCACAGTGCTGCCGAGCACGCCCTGGCGCTGCTCTTGGCCGCCGCCCGGCAGATCCCGGCCGCCGACGCCTCGCTGCGCGAGCACACCTGGAAGCGGTCTTCGTTCAACGGCACCGAAATCTTCGGCAAGACGGTCGGCGTGGTGGGGCTAGGCCGGATCGGGCAGTTGGTCGCCCAGCGGTTGACGGCCTTCGGCACCCACCTCGTCGCCTACGACCCCTACGTCTCGCCGGCGCGGGCTGCGCAGCTGGGCATCGAACTGCTGCCCCTCGACGACCTGCTGGGCCGCGCAGA
>NZ_LZIX01000161.1:0-16445 GCF_001666955.1 Mycobacterium sp. E735
CGACGCCAACAGCGACGAGGCGCCGTTCCTGGAGGCCGCCGCCAAGGCGCTGGAGATCGACCGGCTGCGCGTCATCGACACCGGATTGGACCCCGTCGTCGCCGAACGGGAGCAGTGGGACGACGGCAACAACACGCTGGCGCTGGCGCCCGGCGTCGTCGTCGCCTACGAGCGCAACGCGCAGACCAACGCCCGCCTGCAGGACGCGGGCATCGAGGTGCTCACGATCGCGGGCTCCGAACTGGGCACCGGCCGCGGCGGCCCCCGGTGCATGTCGTGCCCCGTGGCCCGCGATCCGTTGCGCTAGACGTCGAGATTGCCGGCGTGGTCGTGATTGGCGGCCAGTTCACAGCCTTCACGGCAATCTCGATGACGATCGGCTCGCCAACGCATCGCGTGCCCGTTGAACGATGACGCGGGGCCGGTCCTCGTTGATCACCCTGATCACAGTCCAACCGAGGCGGCTCACCATCTCCGCTCGACGAATGTCCTTCACGTACTGGCTTCTGTCGGTGCGGTGCTGCTCGCCGTCGTACTCCACCGCGACCATCGGTTGTTCCCAACCCATATCCAGGTAGGCCACGAGCCGCCCGTCGGTGACTCTGATCTGCGTGGTGGGCCGTGGAAGACCGGCGTCGATCAAGACCAGCCGCAACCAGCTTTCTTTCGGCGATTGCGCACCACCGTCCATCAGGGACAGGGCGACTTGGCATCGTCGGACGCCGCGGGCCCGCTTGTTACGAGCGATCAGCCGAGTCACGTCTAACGGGTCGAGGGCCGTCGCGGCCGACAGCGCGTCGAGTTGGGCAACCGCCAGACCGCGGGGTAGGTGCCGGGCCAGATCGAACGCCGTTCGCGCCGGGTTGGTCACCGGTAGGCCATGGAGTTCGACGAGATCCTCGGCGGCGATATGGTCCCGACGGACGATGATGCCGGGCGGTGCGTGGTTGAAAGGCCCGACGACATCTACCGGGACAAAATCGTCCACCCATTTCGCTCCGTGGAGTGCGGCTGCGGCCCGGCCGGCGATGATCGCCCGCCGGCCCGACCACAGCCAGGCGGCGTAGATATTGTCATGGAGCGATGCGCCCGCGTTCTTCGGCACGTATACGTCCCGATGGATTTGGCGGTAATTCCAACGCAATTGACCCCGGGTCAGCGATCCGCGCGCTATCGCTTCGCTCCCGACAAAGACCCTAGCCATGCGCTCATCATGAGCGTCACCACCACTGGCCCGTTCACATTGCCGCCATGGTTGTGGACAACGCGATTTGTACAGCCCTCACGGCAATCTCGACGCCGAAGACGTCAGCGCCAGCTGGGCAGCCAGATCTCCATGTCCCACGTCTGCTGCGAAATCGGCAACCCGGTGAGCACCGGGAACAGCCAGGCGAAGTTGGTCACCACCAACGCCACATAACAACAGACCGCGATCAGCCCGAGCGTGCGCCGTTCCGAGCTCAGGCCGTGAGTACGGCCGGGCGGATAGAGGATGTCCCCACATATCAGGGCGATGCCCATCACCAGGAACGGCCCCATCGTCGCCGCGTAGAAGAAGTACATCTGCCGGTCGATGTCGGCGAACCAGGGTAGCCACCCCGCGCAATAACCGGTCAGCACAACGGCGTAACGCCAATCCCGACGGACGAACGCGCGCCAACACGCGTAGACCAGGACCGGTACCGCCAGCCACCACATGGCCGGGGTGCCCACCAGCATCTCCGCCTTGACGCACGACTGCGCACCGCACCCGGACACGTTCTGCTGGTCGATCGCGTACAGCACCGGCCGCAACGACATCGGCCAGGCCCACGGCTTGGACTCCCACGGGTGGTAGTTGCCTGCGGCGTTGGTCAGGCTCTTGTGGAAGTCGAAAGCCTTGGCGGTGTAATGCCATAGCGACCGGATGGCATCCGGCAGCGGGACCACCGAATGGGGGCCGATCGACTGGCCCACCTCGTGCCGGTCGATCGCCGTCTCGGACGCGAACCATGGCGCGTAACTGGCCAGGTACACCGCGAACGGGACGACCACCAGGGCGTACGCGGTCGGGATCAGATCACGCCGCAAGACCCCCACCCAGGGCCGGGTCACCTGGTACTGGCGCCGCGCCGCCACGTCGAACGCCAGCGACATCGCGCCGAAGAACAACACGAAGTACAGCCCGGACCACTTTGTCCCGCAAGCCAATCCGAGCAGGACGCCCGCCAGGAAGCGCCACCATCGCACCCCGAGCCGCGGACCCCACACCGTCTCGGCGGCGCGCCCCTGCAGCAGCGCGACGTGCATCCGCTCGCGGACCTGGTCCCGGTCGACGATCAGCGCGCCGAACGCCGCGACCACGAAGAAGGTGAGGATGCCGTCGAGCAGGGCGGTCCGCGCGGTGACGAAGCTGACGCCGTCGCAGATCACCAGAATCCCGGCGATCGCGCCGACCAGCGTGGACCGGCTGATCCGCCGGACGATCCGCGTCACCAGCACAACCAGCACCACGCCCAGCAGGGCGCCGGTGAACCGCCAGCCGACGCCGTTGTAGCCGAAGATCGCCTCGCCGATCGCGATCAGCTGCTTGCCGACCGGCGGGTGGACCACCAGGCCGAACCCCGGGTTGTCTTCCACCCCGTGGTTGTGCAGCGCCTGCCAGGCCTGGGGCGCATAGTGCTTCTCGTCGAAGACGGGCGTGCCGGCGTCGGTCGGCGAACCGAGGTTGAGGAACCGGCTGATCGTTGCCAGCACGGCGATCACGCCCGTCACGACCCAGCCGCGAATCTGATCGGTGGGACCGAAGTCGGCCACCGGAACCATCGGCCCCGGGCTGACCGCGGGCACGACACGCTCCTGGCCGGCGACCAAGGTTTCGCGGGGCGGGGCGGACATCGGTGTCGATCGTAGGCTGTCCGTCATGACCACTGGCCGCCTGTTGCTGGGCGCGACTCCGTTGGGCCAGCCGTCGGACGCCTCGCCTCGCCTGATCGATGCCCTCACTCACGCCGACGTGGTGGCGGCTGAGGACACCCGGCGGGTGCGCACGCTGGCGAAAGCCCTGGGCGTCACCATCACCGGCCGGGTGATCAGCCTGTTCGACCGGGTCGAGGCAGCCCGGGTGGACCCGCTGATCAGCGCGCTGCAAGCCGGCGCGACGGTACTGGTGGTCAGCGATGCCGGGATGCCGCTGATCAGCGACCCGGGCTTCCGGCTGGTGGCGGCGTGCGTGGATGCCGGGATCCCGCTGACCTGCCTCCCCGGCCCCTCGGCGGTGATGACCGCGCTGGCCCTGTCCGGGCTGCCCGCGGAGAAGTTCTGTTTCGAGGGGTTCGCCCCGCGCAGGAAGGCCGCGCGGCGGGCCTGGCTGGACTCGCTGGCCGACGAGCGGCGCACCTGCGTGTTCTTCGAATCGCCCCGCCGGCTCGCCGCGTGTTTGCGCGACGCCGTCGATCAACTCGGCGGCGCCCGCCGGGCGGCGATCTGCCGGGAGCTGACCAAGGTGCACGAGGAGGTGGTGCGCGGGTCGCTCGACGAGCTGGCGGCGTGGGCGGACGACGGGGTGCTCGGCGAAGTCACCGTCGTGCTGGCCGGCGCCGCCCCGCGTGTCGACCTGCCGTCGCTGGTGGCCCGGGTGGAGGAGCTGGTCGCAGGCGGTGCGCGGGTGAAGGACGCCTGCGGCGAGGTGGCCGCCGAGCATCCCGGGGTGCGGTCGCGCCAGCTCTACGACGCGGTCCTGCAGTCGCGCCGCGCGTGAGGGTCAGCCTGCCGAGAACGCGGCCGCGATGCGGGGCTGCCCGACGATGGGCGACGCCTTGTGCAGGCATTCGGCCCACTCGGCGTCGGGATCCGAGTCGGCGGTGATGCCGCCGCCGACGCCAAGCACGGCGCTGCCCGCGGCGTCGAACTCGACGGTGCGAATCGCCACGTTGAGTTCACATCCCGCCACGGGAGAGGCCAAACCGATTGTACCGCAATATATTCCGCGCCGATGCGGCTCCCATTGCGAAAGCAGTTGGCGGGCACGGTGTTTGGGGGTGCCGGTGACCGAGGCCGGCGGGAAGGCGGCGTCCAGCAGCGCCGACGTCGGCAGTTCGGCGGGCACCCGCGCCGACACGGTGGACACCAGGTGCCACACGCCCGGGGCGCGCCGCACCACCAACAACTCGGGCACGGTGACGGTGCCGACGATCGCCACGCGGCCGAGGTCGTTACGCACCAGGTCGACGATCATGATGTTTTCGGCGACCTCTTTCGCCGAAGCCCGCAGCGCCGACGGCCACGCGTCCAGCGGCAGGGTGCCCTTGATCGGGCTGGACGTCACGAGCGTCCCGCGCCGCCGCAGGAAGAGCTCGGGAGACAGCGACGCCACCGCGCCCCACGGCCCGGCGAGGTAGGCTCCGCGCGCGGGGGAGGTGCGGGCGATGCCGTCGGCGAAGAAATCCAGCGGGGCGCCGCTGATCGTCCCGGTGAATTGCGTGCACACGCACGCCTGGTAAACCTCGCCGGCGCGGATGGCCTCCAGGCAGTTGAGCACGCCGTCGCGGTGGGCGGCCCGGTCGGCGGCACCCCAGTCGATCCGGCAGTCGCGGACCGGCGAAGGCGCCGTGGCCAGCGCGGCGGCCAGCCAGTCCGCAACGGCGGCTCCGGAAAGGCTCTCGTACCACCACTGCCCGTCCCGGTCGCGGCGCAGCACGCAGTCGGTCCAGCCGCCGGCGGCTTCGGGGATGCGGTTCGGCCGGTCGTCGGCGCCGGGATCGGGGTAGGAGAGGTAACCGACCCAGCCGCCGCCCACCGCCCGCGGGTCGACGGTCTGCGGGTTCTGCTGGACGGCGAAAGCGGCGTCGGGGTCGACCGGCTGGGCCGACACGCTCGGTGCGATCACCGCGAGCGAGCCGAACCAGTCGCCGGTCAGCGCGGCCGGCGGCGGCAGGCCGAGGCGTGCCGTGGCGTCGCCGACGGCGCGCAGCACCTGGGGTGCCGCACCAAGGTCACCGAGCCGGTCGATACGCACCGCCCTAGCTTGACAGAAGGGCGGGTTTTCGCACTGCGGGCGCCGTCGACCGGCCGGACCCTAACCGCGGCTGACGTCGCGGGCGGTCGCCAGCGCCGCCAGCTTGTCCGGGTTGCGGGTCACGTAGAAGTTGGTGATCAAGGCGTCGGCGATCTCCAGCGTGATCACCCCTTCGAGGTGGTCGCCGAGGTAGAGCAGCACGGCGGGCGCGCTGTTGCAGGTCACCATTTCCACGCGGAACCCCGCGAACTCGGTCGCCTTGCGGATCAGGCCGACGATGGCGCGGGCCACCCGGTCGGCGCCCACCACGGGCCGGCGGGCCGCGCTGACCTTGCCACCGCTGTCCGCCGTCCAGGTGGCGTCGGGCGCGAGCATCGTCATCAGCGTCTCGACGTCACCGCTGGCGGCCGTCTGGAGGAACTGGGCGGTGAGCTCGGCGTTGCGTTGCGGGTCGGCGGCGTCGAACCTCTTGCGCCGCGCCCGCACGTGTTCGCGCGCCCGGTGCGCCACCTGCCGTACCGTCGGCGCCGGCCGGCCCACCGCCTCCGCGATCTCCCCGTAGTCGAAGCCGAACACCTCGCGCAGCAGGAACACCGCCCGCTCGTCGGGGCTCAGCGTTTCCAGCAGGACCAGCATCGCCATCGAAATCGATTCCGCCAGAACGACGTCCGCGGAGGGATCCTGCTCGTCGAGCAGCAGCGGTTCGGGCAGCCACGGGCCCACGTACTCCTCGCGTCGGCGCGCGTCGGCGCGCAGGGCGTTGAGCGCCTGCCGGGTCACCAGCTGGGCCAGGTAGGACTTGGTGTCGCGGACCGTGGACAAGTCGACCGCCGCCCACCGCAGATAGCTGTCCTGCAGCACGTCGTCGGCCTCGGTGGCCGAACCGAGCATCTCGTAGGCGATGGTGAACAACAGCGGCCGCAGCACGGTGAATCGTTCGGCGTGCTCACTGTCGGTGGGTGGGTGCGTCATCGCAGTGCGATCTCGGTCGGCTCCTGCGCGGGCCGCTTGCCGCCCTTGATCCAGCGGTAGGAGCCGGGCTTGGCGGCCTCGCGCCGGATGGCCCACAGCGTGCCCTTGCAAATGGCCTCCTTGATCGACGCGGCGGTGCGGCCGCCGATCGCCAGGTTCACCGGGGTGTCGTCGGTGTGGGCCAGCTGGACCGTCCCGTAGGTGCGGCCGAGGCTGATGCACTGGCCGACGAACGCCTGGCTGAGCGGGGCGGGAGCGGTTCCGGAGATGCGGCTGAGCACGGTGTTGGCCGCCTGCGCGCCCAGCGGCCCGGCGGCCTGGCAGCTCATCCGCAGCGGCTGGCCCGACGGCGCGGCAGCGTCACCCGCCGCGACGACGTAGGGGTTGTCGACGCTGGTCAGCGTCTCGTCGGTGAGCAGCCGGCCCAGCACGTCAGTGCTCAGGCCGCTGCGGACGGCCAAGTCCGGCACGGCGAAGCCGGCCGTCCAGATGGTGGCCGCGCTCGGCAGCACCCCGCCGTCGCTCAACACCACCGCGTCCCAGCGCACCTCGGCCACCGTCGCGGATTCCAGCACGTTGACCCCGAAACCGCGCAGTCGCCTGGCGACGGACCGGCGGCCGCGCCTGCTCAGCGACGGGCCGAGCGCCTCGCCGCACACCAGGGTCACCTGCCGACCCCGTTCGGCCAGTTCGGAAGCCGTCTCGATGCCGGTCAGCCCGCCGCCGACGACGGTGACGGGCGCGGCCAGCGGCAGGTCGGCGAGTGCGTAGCGCAGCCGCTGGGCGCTCTCCAGGTCGGCGATCGGGTAGGCGAAGTCCGCGAATCCGGGCACGGTGGCCGGGGTCGCGCCGGTGCTGCCGACGGCGTAGATCAAATAGTCGTAGTCGAGCTCGGCGCCCGAGGACAACAGCACGCGCCGGTCGGTGGCGTCGATGCGCTCGACGGTGTCGACGACCAACCGGATACCGTCGCCGAGCAGCGTCGCGTAGTCGGCGGTCGCGGCGCCGGTGTCGGCGACCAACTGGTGCAGGCGGATCCGCTCCACGAAGACCGGGCGGGCGTTCACCAGGGTGATGTCGATGTCCGGACGCTGGCGCAGATGGTTCGCGGCGAGGGTTCCGGCGTATCCGCCTCCGACCACGACGACATGAACTTTCTGGGCGGCCACCTCGGTCATTGCTGTCTCCTGTTCTCACGGGCCTGATGCCCTTGAGACACCGCGGACCCCTCGTGCGTGACAGGGCCGCCCATATTGTGACCCGTCTCACTGCTGCGGCTCTCGGATCGGGGGGCCGCCGGGTGCTGCGTGCTAGGCTGCGCTACGCCAATTCGTGACCTGCCCCGCGTCGGAAACACGCACCCGATAACCCAGCAGCATGGGGCCACTTCAGTGAGCATCGGTGTGTCTTGGGAGAAGCAACCGTGAAGTCGAGGAAGAGCGCGCTGGCCGCTGTCGTGTGCACGGCGATGGTGCTGAGCGGGTGCGGCGGCAAGAGCGATCCCGGGCCACTCTCCGCCATGGTCAGTCCCGCCATTCCGCCCACCGCTCAGGAGATCCCCAACCCGCTGCGCGGTCAATACGAAGAGGGCATGAATCCGCTTTTCCCGCAAGGCAATTCCGCACAGCGGTACGCGGCGTGGCCCGCGTCGTACGACGCCAGTCTGCGGGTTTCGTGGCGGCAGTTACAGCCGGTCGACCCGCGCACGCTGCCCGCCGACGCTCCCGACGACCGTAAGTTCGACTTCAGTGCGATCGACGACGCGCTGACGAAGCTGGGCAGCCGCAACATGCGGCTGATCCTGGGCGTGTACACCTACAAATCCTGTTGCAACGATTCCTATGCCGGCAACACCAACATCGCGATCCCGGACTGGATCCGTTCGGCGGCCACCAGCCTTCCCGCGCCGCCCAACAGCTCCGCACCGGGAGTCACGCAGGTGGTGCCGAATTGGAACGACGCCGACTACCTCAACAACTTCGGCCAGCTGCTCGCCGCGCTCGGTCGCCGCTACGACGGCGACGAGCGGCTCAGCGTTTTCGAGTTCTCCGGCTACGGCGATTTCGGCGAGAACAGCCTCGCGTACTTGCGCGACGCGCTCGGCGCGCCGGGTCCCACGCCGGACGACAGCCAGCCGAAGTTGGGCTATTACAGTCAGTTTCGCGATCAGACCATCACCAAGGCGTCCATCGCGAAGCTGGTGGCCGCCAACGTGGGCGCGTTCGGCCACACCCAATTGGTGACCACGGCCGAGAATCCGGAAATCGTCCGCGAGTTGATCGCCGACGAGGTGACGAAGAAGCTGTCCGCGCCGGTCGGCATCCGCGCGGATTGCCTTGGTGTGCAGTCGCCCCTGCCGGAATGGGCCGAGTCCAGCGACTCCCACTACGTGCGCTTCAACGACGCGGCCGTCAACGCGATCAAGCAGCGGCTCACCTCGGCGCTGGTGATCAGCCAGTGGTGCCGGCTGCCGAACGGGGCCGACCCCCGGTCCTACTACGAGAAGGCCCTGCACGACGTGGTGAGGTATCACGTCTCGATGACGTCCAGCGCGAACTTCCCCGACCGGGATGCGACGTCGGCGATGGATCCCAAGCTGTACCTCCTGTGGGCGAAGGCCAACACCGCCGCCGGTTACCGGTATTCGGTGGAGGCCAAGCCGGGATCGCAGTCGATCCAGGGCAAGGTCGCTTCGATCTCCGTCGTCTGGACCAACTACGGCTCCGCCGCGGCCACCGAACAGTGGACGCCCGGATACAAGCTGGTCGATTTCTCGGGAGCGGTGGTCCGCACCATCGCGGGGACGGTCAACCTCAAGTCGCTGGTCCACGACGACTCCAGCCCGTCACGCGAGGAGGCGGTTCCGGAGTCCACGACGGAATCGGTGCGCGTCGACGTGACCGGCCTGCCGCCCGGGCACTACACACTGCGGGCGTCCGTGGAATGGCAGCAGCACAAGCCGGGCGCCTCGCACGTGGTGAACTACGCGCCGATGGCACTGGCCCGCGACGGTCGCGACGGTTCCGGCCTGTATCCGATCGCGACACTGGACATCGCCAGCGACGCGGCCGCCAGCGGTCAATGACGCGCAGCGGTCCGGACCGGAAGTTGCTCGTTACCGGGGATCCGGCGTCTCCCGCGTGATACGTTCTGCTGACCAATACCCATCCTGACCTGCCCTGCTCCGGATGGACCGACGAAGCGAACCAGAGGGCCCCGCCGATGCGCATGGGCGCGCGGTCGACGGGATTCGCCAGCAAGAACATTCCCCGATCGGGCAACCCTCGACAGGTGGGATGCACGCCCGTATCGGAGGAGACCGTGCCGCGCAGTCTGGACTTGGTCGTCACCTCCGTCGCCACGCAGTTGATGGAGGCGACCGCAGCCACGGCCCATCTGGTGAGCGAGAAGGTGCTCGCGCAGCTGGTCGAGCAGTTCGACGTGGACGCCAGCTTCTTGCGCTACCTCGACCCGCACACCCGAGCGTCGACGCTGGTCGCCGAGTGGCCGCCGCGAACCGACGCCTCGGACCCGGAGCCGGCGGCCTTCGCCCAGCTGGACATCGCGGAGTCGGTGCTTGCGCAGTGCAAGCAGGGGCGCAAACCGGTGGTGATCCGGCCGGCCCAATCCAAACGCTATTTCCGCCGCCCGGTGGGCGGGGCCAAAGTGGCCGCCTCGCCCTCGGTGGCCGCCGCCCCACTGGTCTCCGGCGAGACGACCACCGGCCTGCTCGGCTTCGTCAAGTTCGGCGCCCGCAAGTGGGAGCAGGAGGAGATCAACACGCTCGAGGCCGTCGCCGCGCTGTTCGCGCAGCTGCAGGCCCGCATCGCGGCCGAAGACAAGCTCCGCTATCTGGCCGAGCACGACGATCTGACCGGGCTTTTCAACCGCCGCGCCCTGGTCGCGCACCTGACCGAGCGGCTCTTGACGGGTCGCCCCGGGCCCGTCGCGGTCCTGTACCTCGACCTCGACCGGCTCAAACCGATCAACGACTACCTCGGGCACACCGCGGGTGACTGGTTCATCCGGGTCTTCGCGCAACGCATCAAGATCTGCGCTCCCGACTGCACGATCGCCCGGCTGGGCGGGGACGAGTTCGTCGTCGTACCCGACCAGCCGATGTCGCCCGAGCACGCGGAATCGTTCGCCCGCAGCCTCTCTGGCATGCTGTGCGAACGCCTGGCCATCGGCGGCCACGTGATCAGCCGCACGGTCAGCGTCGGGCTCGCGGTCGGCGTCCCGGGGCGGGACAACTGCACCGACCTCCTCCGCCGCGCCGACGAGGCGGTGCTGACGGCCAAGCGCGGGGGTGGCAACCAGATCGCGGTGTCCACCGATGACATGTCGCTCAAGCGCGCGTTCCGCAACGACATCGAGTTGCATCTGCAAGGCGACATCGGCAGCGAGGCGTTGCTGCTGCACTACCTGCCGGAGGTCGACCTGTCGACCGGCGCCATCGTGGGCGCCGAGGCACTGGTGCGCTGGCGCCACCCGATCTGGGGGCTGCTACTGCCGGATTCGTTCATCGGAATCGCCGAATCGACCAACCTGGCAATGGAATTGGGCCGCTGGGTGATGCGCACCGCGTGCGCCGACTTCGGTCGCTGGCAGGCGAACGGGCTCGGCCGGGGCACCGTGATGCGGATCAACGTGTCGCCGCTTCAGCTCATCACCCGCGGGTTCGTGCGCGACGTCGCCAACACCATCGACGAGTTCGGTCTCGACGCCGGCTCGGTGTGCCTGGAGATCACCGAGCGCGCCGTGGTGCACGACATCGAGACCACTCGAAAGACGTTGGCGGAGCTCAAGGAAATCGGCGTGCAGCTGGCCATCGACGACTTCGGCACCGGCTACGCGGTGTTGTCGCATCTGAAATCCCTGCCCGTCGACATGCTCAAGATCGACACCGGGTTCGTGCGCGACTTGGGCAACAACGCCGGTGACCTGGCGATCGTTCGCGCCATCATCGGGCTGGCCGAGGCGTTCGGTCTGGACGTGGTGGCCGAGGGAGTCGAAACACCGGTCGCAGCAATGACTTTGATCCAGCACGGGTGTCGGCGGGCCCAGGGTTTTCTGTTGTCGCGTCCCGTTCCCGCGGACGCGATGGAGGCGCTGCTGGCCGCGCGCTGGCTGCCGTTGCCGTTTTTGACCGGGCGCAAGGCATTGCCGACGGGCGCCACCTAGCATCGCACCGATGGCCCCGGACATCGACAACTCGCGCGGCGGTCATCGTCGCCGAGAGCCGGCGGCGTGCCGCCCACCGCTCACTCTTCCCGAGGGATGAAGACGAAGTTGTTGACATAGACGCCGCGCGGCGCCCAGTCGTTCTCCCGGTCGCCGACGTTGGCTGGGTCCTGGTGCTCGCGCGGGTCGAAATCGCCGATCGGCCGCCGAACGCCATCGAGATCGAAATACCCGGAGTAGCCGGAGCGGCGCAACAGCTCGGTGATCTCGGCAACCGCGTTGGGGTAATGCCGTTGCTCGGCCTCCACCATGATCGCGGGCCGGTCCCGCGCGAGAGTATCTGTGGCGCCGCGCAATACGGCGAGTTCATGGCCCTCGACGTCGATCTTGATCATGCCGATGTCGTGCAGGCGTAGATCGTCGAGCCGCTTGATGGGGACCTCGATGCTTCGGATCCCGCCGTCGCCGACGTCGCTCAGGATGTTGGTGTTGTCGATCGTGCTGCGGCCGGGCTCGGATTCGACCACTCTCATCGTCCCGACGCCGGCGGTGTCGGAAAGCGCGATCGCCTCCACCCGTACGGGAACGCCGGCGGCGTCGAACATCGCGGCCAGATCGCGAGCCTGCGCGGGCCGGGGTTCGAACGCGATCACCGACCGCGACGACGCCAGCATGGCGATCGTGAATTGTCCGACGTCGGCGCCGATGTCCAGCGAGATCCGGTTCGGGTCGCACAACGAAACCGCCAACTGGATGTCGGCCCGGCTCTGCCCAAGGCGTTGCAGGATGCGGAATTTCCGCCGCCAGAAGAAACGCGGCGCGAGTGCCTTCACCGCGGGCGCCAGCGGACGTGTGGCCGATCGAACCAAAGGCATCGTGCGGTCTCCTGAGCGATTCCCGGAGGGATCAGCGGATTGCGCGACCATACCAACACCAGTGGTTGGCCCGGGTGCTGTCCGGGAACGCACCCACCCCGGCGCCACTGAACAGTGGCCGGGATATGCATCGAAGATGTGCATGATTGACCGATGATGTGGGGCAGCGTTGCATCGTTGCCGATTTCAGTGCGCTTCGCGGTGGAGAGCGCCAGCGACCGGAGAGGTGTCAGTCCTTGAAGCTGATGGAGGGCGCACGTTCGGTGTGCGGAATGCCGACCTCGCCGACGTCCGTGTTCGCCGACCCGGCCCGGGCGTTGAGGAAGGCCACACTGCTGGTCGCCATTTGCGCGACGCTCTTGTTGAACGGGTGTGGTGGCCGCGCAAACCCCGAGCTGGTGACCGCGATAGTCAGCCCCGCGATACCGCTGTCCGTCCAGGACGTCCAGAATCCGCTGCGCGGCCAATACGAAGATCTTCTGATCCCGCTGTTCCCACAAGCCAATCCCGCGCAGCAGCGGTACCCGGCCTGGCCCGCGTCGGACGACGCCAGCCTGCGTGTCACCTGGCGCCAGTTACAGCCCACCGATCCCAGCACGCTGCCCCCCGACGCCCCGGACGATCAGAAATTCGACTTCAGCGTGATCGATGACGCGCTGAACAAGTTGGCCGGCAGAAACATGCGGATGACCCTTCGCATCGTCGCCTACCACTCCTGCTGTGACACGGTGTTCCCGAACAACACCAACATCGCGATCCCCGACTGGATGCGCTCGGCCGCCACCGACTACGCCGGACCGGCACGGTATTGGTGGACGCCCGGGGTCGTGCAGGTGGTGCCGAAGTGGAACGACCCCAAGTACCTCGACGCCTTCGGACAATTGCTCGCCGCGCTCGGGCGGCGGTATGACGGCGACGAGCGGCTGAGCGTTTTCGAGTTCTCCGGCTACGGGGATTGGAGCGAGAACCACATCGCCTATCTGCGCGACACGCTGGGCGCTCCCGGTCCTTCGCCCGAGGAAAGTGTCGCGAAGCTGGGCTATTACAGCCAGTTCCGGGATCAGAGCATCACGATCGCATCGATCAGGCAGCTGGTGGCGGCGACGGTGAGCGCGTTTCGGCGGACGCAGTTGATCACGACACTGCTCAATCCGGAAATCGTGCGCGAAATGCTCTCCGATGAAGTCACCAAGAAGGTGGCAGCGCCGGTGGGGGTGCGGGCCGATTGCCTGGGGGTGATCGCCCCGTTGCCCGGCTGGGTCGAATTGGACGGCTCGCGTTATGTGCAGCAGAAGGATCCGGTCATCGCCCAACTGAAAGACAGGTTGCTCACCGCGCCGGTCATCACCGAATGGTGCCTGCTGCCGAACGGCACCTCGCCGCAGTCCTACTACCAAAAGGCCTTACACGACGTCATCAAATATCACGTCGCGATGACTTCGAGTTGCGACTTCGCGGACGCTGAATCGACGACCCCGATGGACCCCGCCCTGTACCTGCTGTGGGCGCAGGCGAACGTCGCCGCCGGGTATCGGTACTCGGTCGAGGCGCGCCCGAGCCCGCAACCAGTTCACGACGGCGTCGCGACGATCGCCGTGACTTGGACCAACTACGGTTCTGCCGCCGCGATCGAGAAATGGGCTCCCCGCTACCAGCTGGTGAACTTCTCGGGCGCGGTGGTCCGCACGCTCCCGACGACCGTCAACCTGAAGACGCTGGTCCACAACGACCCCGGCGGCAACCCTGGCAATGAACCCGTTGCGGCGTCGTCGACCGAGTCGGTCAAGCTCGACCTGGCCGGCCTGGCCCCCGGCAACTACACGCTGCGGGCCTCGGTGGAATGGCAACAGCACAAGCCGGACGCATCGCGCGTGGTGAATTACCCGCCCATGCAGTTGGCCCGCAACGGCCGTGACGGCTCGGGCGGCTACCCACTGGCGACGGTCAACATATCGCGCGATGTGCTGACGGCCGGCCCCCGACCGTGAAAGACGGCCTGCGGCGGCCGCCGCCGGGATTTCGAGCCGCCCGGATCGCCTTGAAGAATCGCTTTTCGGGCAAACACCGCATGACGATGCTTCAATAATGTTCAATGTTTTTGCCCATCCGATAACCGACCGGATGGATGCTTTCGCGCCGCCGAAGCTTTCAGAAAGGCCGTTGGTCGATGGATTTCCGTACCTTTGTCCGGATTCTCGTCGCGCACTGGAAGCTGGCAGCCGCCGCGGTGCTGGCGTGCACGATCGGCGCCGCGGCCATCACCGCATTGCAGACCAAGCATTACCAGTCGTCGACCACCGTCCTGATCTCGTTCTCCGGGGCCACCGACCTGACCGAGCTGTACAACGGCACCCTCACGGCGCAGGAACGGCTGTCGTCGTACGCCCAGATCGCCGGCGGCCGGACGGTGGCCGACCGCGCGATCAAACAACTTCAGCTATCGATGAGTGCCGACGACCTGCTGACCCAAACCCAGGTGAAGTACACCGCTAAATCGCAGCTGTTCACCATCACGGTCAAAGACACAGACCCGAGGCGGGCGGCAGCGCTGGCGGGAGCGATGGCCGACCAATTCGCCGCGATCATCCCGACGCTGGGCACGGTTTCGCGTCTGGATGGCCCCGCCGCGGGCCCCCGGCCCGAACCCACCGATGCGACGACGCCGCCGGGCCAGCCCCGGGAAACCCCGGGCGTGCAGGAGCAGAACGGAAAGCCGCTCCCGGTGGCGAGGGCGCGGGTGGTGGAACCGCCTCAGGTTCCCGACCATGCGGTTACCCCGGCACCGGTACGCAACATGGCGATGGGCGTGGTCGCCGGCCTGCTTCTCGGCATGGCCGTGGCGCTGACCCGCGAGGCCAGCGACCGCACCGTGCGCACCCGCGAAAAGCTGGAACAGCTGTCGGGCCTGCCGACGCTCGGCGAGTTGCCGCGACGGCGCGGCGGGGCTCCGCGGTTCGGCACCGACGTCACGTTCGACGACGCCGTGCGGGACATGCGTACCCGGGTGCGCAGGGCGATCGGCCCCGAGGGGCGCCGGCTGCTGGTGGCGTCACCGTTCGGGGGGGAGGGGACGACGACGACGGTCCTCAACTTGTCCCGGGCATTCGCCGAGGTCGGTGACGACGTACTGGTGGTCGAGGGCGACACCCGCCGGCCGGTGATCGGCGGCTTGCTGAAGGTCGAATCGGGGGAGGGTTTGGCCAACGCGCTGGCGAACCCCGAGATCGCGGCCGAAGCCGTCAAACCGACACCCTTCCCGAGGCTGTTCGTCCTGGCGTCACGCGCGGCCCGCCGGGAGACCTTGCCCTGCTCCGCTTACCCGCCGGAAGTGCTCGACACCGTGCTGGGGGAATTGTCGTCGCGATTCGACCGGATCGTGGTCGACGGACCGCCGGTGCTGGCCACGGCCGACGCGGTCCTGCTGTCCGGCGCCGTTCAGGCGACGGTGCTGGTGGTCCGGGCGGGACGCACCACGACCGACGAACTCAAGGACGCGTTGGCAACTTTGCGCTCGGCCAACGCGGAGATCGTCGGTACGGTCCTGACCGACGCGAGGCTGTCGCTGCACCGCAAGGCCGCCGCCCAGGTCTACCGTTCGAAGGCCAGTCCTTCGACGTGATCTTCTACCTGCGCAGTCGGCATCGCATGGCCATGAGCGCAGCCTCGCTGGCGCTGTTCCTGTTCGGATGTTTCGTGTTCGGCGTGCTCTCGGTGCGACTCACCACCGAGGGCATCATGCTGATCGCCGCAACCTTCTGCCTGGTCGTCTATTGGGTGAGACCCGAGGCGATGGTATGGGTGGCGCTGGTGGGGGCGTTCGCGGCGCTGCCCCAGGGCCTGCACGTCGGCAAAGTCGTCGGCCCCGCGGTCATCTACTTGTATCTGCTGGCCGCGATGCTGGCGATCGGCTACCTGATTCCGATTGTGCGACCGCGATTCTCCGATTTCTGGCTGCCCTCCGTGTTCCTGGTCGTTCTCGTGATGTCGACGGCGGCCGGATTCGAGAACGGGCATGACGCCACCATCGTGCTGCGCGAATCACTGTCCATGCTCGAGATCGTCGTGGGCTTCGTGCTGGCGATGTTGGTGGTGTACGGCGACTACATCAAGTCGTCGATCCGCGTGACGGCCGGCATCCTGTGGTTTTCGGCGGGCATGGCGGTCGTGAGTTCGCTGCATGCCATCCGGCTGGCGGGCAGGGCCGAGAGTCTGGGGGCCGCGACCGGCGCCGACCAAGCTGTCCGGATCATCCTGACCACGCAATCCCCGGCCACCGCGACGCTGAGCGCGCTGGTGGCCGCCGCCATCATCGGCTGCCTGAGGCCTGCCACGCTGCTGACCCTCGGCCCACCCGCGCTGATCATTTCGCTGCTGTCGTTCTCCCGGAACACGCTTATCTCGATGGCCGTCGCGGCGGG
>NZ_LZIX01000162.1:0-22773 GCF_001666955.1 Mycobacterium sp. E735
TGACGACCGCGGTGACCTGGACGGGGATGGGGTCGGCTCCGCACTGCCCGCTGCCGCGGCCGGCGATCGGGCCGGGCACCTACAACCTCGTCGTGCAGCTGGGCAACCTGCGTTCGCAGCCGGTGCCGTTCATCATGAACCAGCCGCCTCCGCCGCCGGGCCCGGTGCCCGGGCCGGGTCAGCCCGCGGCCGCGCCGCCGCCCGAGGCCCCACCGGCCCCGGTCCCCGCCGGTTAACTCAGCGGGTCGGCGATAGTCGACTCCGCGAGCTGCGACAGTCCCTCGCGCACGTGGCGGGCCCACATCGCGCCGATGCCCTCGACCGATTGCAGGTCGCCGGCGCTCGCAGCCAGCAGGCCCTGCAGCGTCCCGAACGATCGGACCAGTAGGTCGGAGTGGGCGAACTGCAGTCGCGGGATGCTGGCCAGCGCACGGTAGCCGCGGGGGCTGACCGCCGAGTCCTGCGCCTCGGCGGTGGTCGGGTAGCCGAAAACCTTTGCCAGCGCGGTGAGTTCGAGCAGCTCGGTGTCCGAGAGCGCGTCCAGCTCGTCCAGGGTCGCCGTCATCTGCGCCTTGGACAGCGGCTCCGGGCTGGCGTGGTAATCGCGGACGGTCAATTCCCGCGCGACGTCGTTGCCGCCCAGCAGCTCGTCCAGCTGCAGCCGCAGCTGACGCCCGTCGGTGCCCAGCTCGACGACGGCGTCGTCGATCACCAGGCCGATCCGCCGCACCAGCTCGAGCCGCTGCACCACCGTCATGACGTCGCGCAGCGTGACGAAGTCCTCGATCTCGGCCAGCGACAGCTGCCTGCTGACCTCGTCGAGCCTGGTCTTGTACCGCTCCAGGGTCGCGATCGCCTGGTTGGCCCGGGACAGGATGGTCGCGGAATCGGCCACCACGTGGCGTTCACCGCCCACGTAGACGGTCACGATGTTCATCGAATGGCTGACCGAGATCACCGGATAACCGGTCTGAATCGCCGCCCGTTCCGCCGAGCGATGCCGCGTTCCCGATTCGTCGGTAGGTATCGACGGATCCGGCACCAGCTGCACGTTGGCCCGCACGATGCGGCTGCCGTCGGTGGACAGCACCACGGCGCCGTCCATCTTCGCCAGCTCCCGCAGCCGGGTCGGCGCGTACCGGACGTCGAGGGCGAAGCCGCCGTCACAGATGGCCTCGACGTTCTCGTCGTTGCCGAGGACGATCAGCGCACCGGTGCGGCCGCGCAGGATGCGCTCCAGGCCGTCGCGCAGCCCGGTCCCCGGCGCAAGGCGGGCGACGGTCTCACGCAGTGTCGGACGAGTCACAGCGTGTCATTGTGCGGCCCCGGGGCGTTTTGCGTCCAGCCAGTGCGCGGCCGGGCGATGGCTTTCATGTGTTGCAGCGCCGCGGCGATGGTCGGTGCGCGCAGCGCCCGCATCCCATTCGGCACGATCTCGCGCCGCGGGTCGTCGCCGTCGGGGATGAGCGCGATGCTGAATCCCTGACGCGCGGCCTCGCCCAGCCGCCGTTCCATGCCGCCGACCCGTCGCAGGTCGCCCGCCAGCCCCACCTCGCCGATCATCACCGCGGTCGTCGGCAGCGGCAGGTCGGCGTAGGCCGACGCCAGCGCCATCGCGACGGCCAGATCCGAGGAGGGATCGGTCAACCGCATGCCGCCCACGGTGGACAGGTAGATGTCGTTGACACCGACGGCCAGCCTGCCGTGCTTCTCCAGCACGGCGCTGATCATCGCGGCCCGGGAGTGGTCGATCCCGCTGACGGCGCGGCGCGGCGAGCCGCCCCCCGGCGTCGCGAGCAGCGCCTGCACCTCCCCGATGAGCGGTCGCTTGCCGTCCAGCGTCACAGTGATCGCGGTCCCGGCGACCGGCGCGGGCCGCTGATCGAGGAAGAGGTTCGACGGATCCGACACGTCCTCGATCCCGTTGTCGTGCAACAGGAAACAGCCAACCTCGTCGGCCCCGCCGAATCGGTTCTTGACGCCCCGAACCATCCGCAGCGACCCGTTGCGGTCACCCTCGAAATGCAGCACCACGTCGACAAGGTGTTCCAGCGAGCGCGGTCCCGCGATGGCCCCGTCCTTGGTGACGTGGCCGACCAGGATCAGCGCGACGCCGTTGGCCTTCGCGGCCGCGGTCAGGGCGGCGGTGACGGCGCGCACCTGAGTGACGCCACCGGCGACGCCGTCGGCCTCGGTGGTGGACATGGTTTGCACGGAGTCGACGATCACCAGCGCGGGCTGCACCGTCGCGATGTGGTCCAGCACCGTGTGCACGTCGGATTCGGCGGCCAGGTAGACCTCGTCGGCGCCGCAGCCGGTCCGGTCGGCGCGCAGCCGGATCTGCCCGGCCGACTCCTCACCGGAGATGTACAGCGCACGCCGGCCCGAAAGCGCCCAGCGGTGGGCCACCTTGAGCAGCAGCGTCGACTTGCCCACGCCCGGATCACCCGCCAGCAGCGTGACCGAACCGGGCACCACGCCGCCCCCGAGCACCCGATCGAGCTCGCCGATCCCGGTCGAGCGGTGCCGGCTGGCGTTGGGCTCGACGGAAGTGATCGGGACCGGCCGCGAGGCCGACGCGGCCGCGACGGCCGCGCGACGGCCGCCGACCGCACTCAGCACCGGCACCTCGTCCACCGCTCCCCAGGTGCCGCACTCCATGCAGCGGCCCACCCACTTCGCCGTGACGTGCTGGCATTCGGAGCAGCGATATTGGGAGCGCGGATTTGCCACGCCATGACGGTATCGAGCCGGTACGACAAATCCCGGCTATGACAGGCGGTCGCCGCCGCCTAGCTTGGCTGCGCGGGGGCCAGCCCGGCCGAAACCGGCACCAGCACCGTGGCCTGACCGGCCTTCTCGAAATTGAACGTGAAGTTGTACAGCAACCCGTTGCTGATCGGCTTGGCCAGCATCACGGTCGCCTTGGCCGCGTTGCTCGAGCCCATCGGGCCGGGCGCCACCTTCTGGCCCTCCGGCGTGCCGATCAACAACATGCCGCCCGGGGGCAGCCGACCATCGCCGCTCAGGGTCACCGAGCCGACGTCGCTGGTGATGCTCACCAGCCTGTCCGGCATGTCCGGCGACTGGTTGATGGCCACCAGCAGGAGGTCCACCGCCTGCCCGGGCTGCACGAAGGCGCCCGTCTGCGGCGCCTGCATGCGGATGTCGCGCAGCGCCACATTGTTGATGGTCACCTTGTTGCCGTTGATCGCGGGCTCCTGCACGGCCATCTGCGAGACCTGGCCGGCCCCGCAGCCGCTGAGGAGCATCGCGACCACCGCGATGAGGCCGACGAGCGACGCCCGGATGGTCAGCGCCGGCGCGCGGAGGGGGAGGCCGATCTCGAAGCGGTTCACTCAATGCCTCCTGCTGGGCCGGTTCGACGGATGCAACTATGCACAGTAGTAGGAAGGTTTCGCGCGCGGTAGCGCGGGGCTTGGGACCAGCCAGGGAGGCCATATCCGGTGCTCCGTCGGGGCGCTCAGGGGCCGCTCTCAGGGCCGGAATAAGGCAGGGGTAATGTGCGTCACTGCACGTTCTGCTCCCCCTGTCAACCCCTAATCTGCGCGTGTTGTGCCCCTGACCTGCATCGTTGCTCCGCGCGCGATTGGGCGGCCGTGTTAGACTGAAGTAACGAAAGGGGCTCGAATCAGATGATCTTCAAGGTCGGCGACACCGTTGTTTACCCGCATCACGGTGCTGCGTTAGTCGAGGCGATTGAAACCCGCACCATCAAAGGGGAACAAAAGGAATATCTCGTCTTGAAGGTGGCGCAGGGAGACCTGACAGTTCGAGTGCCTGCCGAGAACGCCGAATACGTGGGTGTCCGCGACGTCGTGGGCCAGGAAGGCCTCGACAAGGTCTTCCAGGTTCTGCGCGCTCCCCACACCGAAGAGCCCACCAACTGGTCGCGCCGGTATAAGGCCAACCTCGAGAAGCTGGCCTCCGGTGACGTCAACAAGGTGGCCGAGGTAGTACGCGACCTGTGGCGTCGCGACCAGGAACGCGGCCTGTCCGCCGGTGAGAAGCGCATGCTGGCCAAGGCCCGCCAGATTCTGGTCGGTGAATTGGCCCTCGCCGAGAGCACCGACGACGCCAAAGCGGAAACCATCCTCGACGAGGTTCTGGCCGCCGCTTCCTGAAGGCCCTGACGCTTCGGTGGTCACGGGGACCGACTCCTCGGGCACGGTCGTCGCAGTGGTTCCGGCCGCAGGGTCGGGGGAACGACTCGGCGCCGGCATTCCGAAGGCATTTTGCGAGGTTGACGGGCGCACCCTGCTGGACCGCGCCGTCGGCGGTTTGCTGGCCTCCGAAGTCGTCGACCACGTGGTGGTCGCCGTCCCGGCGCCCATGGTCGACGAGGCCAAGCGATCCCTGGGCGAACGGGCGACGGTCGTCGCAGGCGGGGCCGACCGCACGACCTCGGTGAGCCTGGCGCTGGCGGCCGTCGCCGGTGACCCCCAGTTCGTCCTGGTGCACGACGCCGCCCGCGCCCTGACACCCCCCGCGCTGATCCTGCGCGTGGTGGACGCCCTACGGGCCGGGCACGACGCCGTCGTGCCCGCGCTGCCGCTGCATGACACCATCAAGGCCGTGGACGCCAACGGTGTGGTCCTGGGCACGCCCGAGCGGGCCGGCCTGCGCGCCGTGCAGACCCCGCAGGGCTTCGCGCTCGACCTGCTGCTGCGCGCGTATCAACGGGCCGGCACGGCCGAGTTCACCGACGACGCTTCGCTCGTCGAGCATGTCGGGGGCCAGGTCCAGGTCGTCGACGGCGACCCGCTGGCGTTCAAGATCACCACTCCGCTCGACCTGGTGCTGGCCGAAGCGATCGTGCGCCGGTGAACGGCGTGCCGCGCGTCGGGCTGGGCGTCGACGTGCACCCGATCGAGCCGGGCCGGCCCTGCTGGCTGGTGGGCCTGCTCTTCCCCGACGCCGACGGCTGCGCCGGCCACTCCGACGGCGACGTGGGCGCGCACGCGCTGTGCGACGCGCTGTTGTCGGCCGCCGGCCTGGGCGACATCGGCGCCGTGTTCGGAGTCGACCAGCCGCGGTGGAAGGGCGTCAGCGGTGCCGACATGCTGCGCCACGTCGCCGAGTTGGTGACGCGAGACGGCTTCCGCGTCGGAAACGCCGCCGTCCAGCTGGTCGGCAACCAGCCGAGAGTCGGTCCGCGGCGCGCCGAGGCGCAGCGCGTGCTCTCGGAGCTGCTGGGGGCACCGGTCTCGGTGTCGGCGACGACGACCGACGGGCTGGGCCTGACGGGTCGCGGTGAGGGCCGCGCCGCCATTGCCACCGCGTTGGTCGTCCCCGGCGGCTAGGGCGCGCAGCGCCGGGCGACGGCGAACCACCCGGTAAGCTGGCACGTCGTGACCGATCGCGCCCGCTTGCGGCTACACGACACGGCAGCCGGCGCCGTGCGTGATTTCGTCCCGCTGCGCGAGGGCCACGTCTCCATCTACCTGTGTGGCGCCACCGTCCAGGGCCTGCCGCACATCGGCCATGTCCGCAGCGGCGTGGCCTTCGACATCCTGCGCCGCTGGCTGATGGCGCGCGGCTGTGACGTCGCGTTCATCCGCAACGTCACCGACATCGAGGACAAGATCCTGGCCAAGGCCGCGGCGGCGGACCGGCCGTGGTGGGAGTGGGCGGCCACCTACGAGCGCGCGTTCAGCGCCGCCTACGACGCCCTGGACGTGCTGCCGCCGTCCGCGGAACCCCGCGCCACCGGGCACATCACCCAGATGGTCGAATTAATGGACCGCCTGATCGAAACCGGCCACGCTTACGCGGCGAGCGGGGACGTCTACTTCGACGTGCTGAGCTATCCCGAGTACGGGCAACTGTCGGGGCACAAGGTCGACGACGTCCATCAGGGCGAGGGCGTGGCGACCGGCAAGCGTGACCAGCGTGACTTCACCCTCTGGAAGGGCGAGAAGCCCGGCGAGCCGTCGTGGCCCTCGCCCTGGGGCCGCGGGCGTCCGGGCTGGCACCTGGAATGCTCGGCGATGGCACGCACCTATCTGGGGCCCGAATTCGACATCCATTGCGGCGGCATGGATTTGATTTTCCCGCACCACGAGAACGAGATCGCGCAGAGCCGCGCCGCCGGCGACGGATTCGCCCGCTACTGGCTGCACAACGGCTGGGTCACCATGGGCGGCGAGAAGATGAGCAAGTCGCTGGGCAACGTGCTGGCCATCCCGGCGTTGCTGCAGCGCGTCCGGCCGGCGGAGCTGCGCTACTACCTGGGCAGCGCGCACTACCGCTCGATGCTGGAATTCTCCGACACCGCCCTACAGGACGCGGTGAAAGCCTATGTGGGCGTTGAGGAATTCCTGCACCGTGTCCGCGTTCGGGTCGGCGGCGTCGAGCCGGGCGAGTGGACTTCGCGGTTCGCCGAGGCGCTCGACGACGACTTGGCGGTCCCGGCAGCACTGGCCGAGGTGCACCACGCCCGGGCCGAGGGCAACCGGGCCCTCGACTCCGGCGACCACGACGGGGCCCTGCAACACGCCCGGTCGATCCGCGCCATGATGGGGATCCTCGGCTGCGACCCGCTCGACGAGCGCTGGGAAACCCGCGACGAGACGTCGGCCGCGCTCGCCGCGGTCGAGGTGCTGGTGCGGGCCGAACTGGAGAATCGGGAAAAGGCCCGCGAGCAACGCAATTGGGCGCTCGCCGACGAGATTAGGGACCGGCTGAAGCTCGCCGGCATCGAGGTCACCGACACCGCCGACGGGCCGCAGTGGTCGCTGCAGGCAGGTCAGACCCCGTAAATGGCCGGCAATTCGCGCCGGCGCGGCGCAATACGCAAGGCGGGCACCAAGAAGGGGCCCACCGTGGGCTCGGGCGGCCAGCGCCGGCGCGCGCTGGAGGGGCGCGGTCCGACACCCCCGGCGCACCTGCGACCCAACCATCCCGCCGCCAAGCGCGCCCAGTCGCCGGCGCGGCGTCCCACCAAGCGGCCCACCGACGAGACGGAAACGGTGCTCGGCCGCAACCCGGTGCTGGAGTGCCTGCGCGCCGGCGTCCCGGCGACGGCGCTCTACGTGGCCCTGGGCACCGACGCGGACGAGCGGGTCACCGAGTCCGTCGCCCGCGCAGCGGATTCGGGCATCTCGATCCTCGAGGTGCCGCGCGCCGACCTGGACCGGATGACGAGCAACCACCTGCATCAGGGCATCGCGCTGCAGGTCCCGCCGTACAACTACGCCCACCCGGACGACCTGTTGGCGACCGCGATCAACTCCCCGCCCGCGCTGCTGGTGGCGTTGGACAACATCTCCGATCCGCGCAACCTGGGCGCGATCGTGCGTTCGGTCGCGGCGTTCGGCGGACACGGCGTGCTGATCCCGCAGCGGCGTTCGGCGTCGGTGACGGCGGTCGCCTGGCGCACCAGCGCGGGAGCCGCGGCCCGCATCCCGGTGGCTAGGGCCACCAATCTCACCAGGACGCTGAAGGATTGGGCCGACCGCGGGATCCGGGTTATCGGCCTGGACGCCGAAGGCGACACCGTGGTCGACGACCTGGACGGCGCCGACCCGCTGGTGGTGGTCGTCGGCTCGGAGGGCAAGGGACTGTCGCGGCTGGTGCGGCAGAACTGCGACGAAGTCGTGTCCATCCCGATGGCCGGGCACGCCGAATCGCTGAACGCCTCGGTGGCCGCCGGGGTGGTGCTCGCCGAGATCGCCCGGCAGCGCAGGGTTTAACTCCAGTGCGCCGCTGGCCCGCGCGCCTCGGCGCGGTCCTGGCCGTGGTCGGTCTCCTCGCGTCGCCCGCGGCGGCCGCCCAAGTCGACGGATTCGACCTGCAGGCCCACCGCGGCGGCCGAGGCGAGACCACCGAGGAGTCGCTGCGGGCCTTCGCGAAATCGCTCGAATTGGGCGTCAGCACACTCGAACTCGACATCAACATCACCCGAGACGGGCAACCGCTGGTGTGGCACGACCCGACGATCGACGCAGAGAAGTGCGCCGACACCGGCCCCGCGTTCGCCGGTGATCCGCAGTACCCCTACGTCGGAAAGTTGGTGCACGAGCTCACTGTGTCCCAGATCCGCACCCTGGACTGCGGACGCCGGCTGGCCGAGTTTCCCGACGCCGAGGTGGTGCGGGGCAACAAGATAGCCGTCCTACCGGAGGTGTTTGCGCTTGCCGATTCCTACCACGCCGCGGTTCGCTACAACATCGAGACGAAGGTGGCGGCCGACCACCCCGGGACTTCGGCCGAGCCCCAACAGTTCGTCGACGTGATACTGGCCGCCGTGCGCTCGGCCGGCAAGGTCGGCCAGGTGGAGATCCAGAGCTTCGACTGGCGGACCCTGCCGTTGGTTCGCCGGGCCGAGCCGTCGATCCCGTTGGTGGCGTTGTACAACGAAGAGACCTGGGCGCCCGGTTCGCCGTGGCCGGCGGGTGAGAACCCCGCCGCCATAGGTGACCCGATGGTCGGGGCGAAGCTGGTGGGCGCGGACATCGTCTCGCCCCGGTACCAGCTGGTCACCGGCGGGTCCTACGTCGATCGCGCGCATGCGCTTGGGCTGCAGGTGATCCCGTGGACGGTCGACGATGCGGCCACCATGCGCGAACTGATCGCCGACGGGGTCGACGGGCTCATCACCGACTACCCGACGCTGTTGCGCCGCGTGCTGACCGAACTCGGGATGCCGCTGCCGCCCGCCTACCACCGGACTTAGCGTCAGGGCGCCGCGTCCACCAGGGCGCCGGCGGGCGCGACCGGGGAATCGATGCCGGGCCGGCGCCCGCGGGCGGCGCGCCAGATCATGTTCGGGCGCAACAACCGCGTCGCGGGTTCGACCAGCGAGGTCACCCTGATGAACTGATTCAGCGCCGCGGTGTCGGTTTCGGCCGCCGTCAGGACCCGGTCGACGTACTTGTTGAACACCCGCGCGACCAGCGGTGGGGTGCCGTTGATTTCGGGCAGGGCAAGGTCGGGGTTGGTCGACAGCTGCCAGGCCTGGCGGATCGGCGCCGCCGCGGCGCGAAAGAAGCGCCGGGCCAGATCGTCGGTGCCGGCGGACAGGCAGTCGCGCAGCGCCAACGCCTCGAGCGCGGCGACCGTCATGCCCTGGCCGTAGACCGGGTTGAAGCTGCAGATCGCGTCGCCGATGACCAGCAGACCCTCGGGGAAGCGCCGCAGCTTGTCGTAGCGGCGCCATCGGCTGCACGGCGTCCGGTGGCGCACCGGATCCCCGATGGGTTCGGCGGCCCGCACCGCGGCGAGCAGGTGCGCCGGCGCGCAGTCCGCGACGAAATCACACATCTCGGCGAGGTCGAGCCCCGTGGGCTCGTGGCCGGCCACCCCCATCACGGTGAGCAGCCAGGTGTCGTCCTCGCAGTGCAGCAGCCCGCAACCCCTCGGCCTGCCCGGCACGATGCCGACGAGGAAGCCCAGCTCCCGCGGCGCCTCCGCCCTCATGCGCAGCGCTTGGCTCGCGTAGGTCAGCTGGACGTCGACGCGATCCTCACGCGGGCGCTCATACCCCAGGTGGTCCAGCCAGGTCGGGGTGCGGGCGGCACGCCCGGTGGCATCGACGACCAAGTCGGCGGGCAGCGTGATGGGCTCGCCGGTGCGCCCGCAGACCACCCGCACTCCGGTGACGCGGCGACGGTCCGGGGTCGACACCGGGCCGAGGATGAAGTGCTCGTCGAGCAGGGTGACGTTGGGAATCTCGCGCAGCCGGGTGCGGACGTGGTCTTCGAGGAAGGGCCGCGTCGCGCTGTAGGCGGTGAGCCCGGGGGCGCTGCCGCGCCGCGCCATCAGGTGCCCGCCGATGTCGTAGTAGAGCTCGGAGAGGTCATGGCCGTCGAAGTGGCGCGCGCCGTCGCTGACCATCTCGTCGAGGACGCCGGGGAACATCCCCTCGATCACCTGTGCTCCCCGGGCCAGCAGGGCGTGCAGGTGCCGGCCCTGCGGCACCCCGCGGCGAGGGGCGTGCGCGTCGGGCAGCGGGTCACGCTCCACGACCGTCACCGTGTCGAAGAAGTCGGCAAGCGATCGCGCGGCCAGCAAACCGGCCATGCTCGCCCCCAACACCACCGCGTGACTGCCGATCTTGGTCTTGATGTCGGACATGGCACTCCGCCTTTCTGACCGCTGGCTGACAAATGCCATGCTCACAGCGCTCGGCGGGCGCCGATAGCGTAGTCGGGTACGCGAGTTGGGATCGCCCGCCGGACACCGGCCGGTCGACGCGCACGCGAAACGGTGGCAATCCGGCCCGCGCGGTGCCGCCGCGCGGATATAGTCGCCGCGTGATCGGCGGCGACCAGCTGATTGGGCGCGACAGCGAGTTGGCAACCATTCGCCGCGCCCTGAGCGGGGCTGACCAGCACTCCGGGGTGCTGATCGCGGGCGCCGCCGGGCTGGGCAAGACTCGGTTGGCCCGCGAAGCGCTGCGGCGTGCCGGGGCATCGGGCGAACGCATCCAGTGGATCGTCGGCACCCAATCGGCCCAGTCGTTGCCACTCGGGGCGTTCATCGGCCTACTGGGCGAAGGCATGTCGGATCCGCTGACCAGCGTCCGGCGCGTGATCGAGTCGTTTGTCGCGCGGCAACGCCGCGGCCGAGTGGTGGTCGGAGTCGACGACGCGCACCTGCTGGATGGGTTGTCCGCGCTTGTGATTCACCAGCTGGCGCAGTCCGGCGGGGTCCGGCTGGTGGTCACGGTCCGCTCCGGCAGCGAAGAGCCCGATGCGGTGACGGCGCTGTGGAAGGACGGTTTGCTCCATCGCCTGGATCTGGAGCCACTTTCGGCCACGGCGACGCGCGAGGTGATCGAGCGCACGCTAGGCGGCCCGGTGGATGCGCGTTGTGCGGAGCGGTTCCGGCGGCTCACCGGGGGGAACACGCTGTTTCTTCGGCAGCTGCTGAGCGATCAGATGGCGGCCGGGCGGGTGCGGCAGGTGGCCGGGGTGTGGATGTGGGACGGCGACGTCGCGGTCTCGGCCAGCTTGTCCGACACGGTGGGACGCCAGCTTGGCCGCCTGAGCCCGCCGGTGGCGCTGGTGGTCGACACGCTGTCGCAATGTGAGCCGCTGCCCGTTGACGTGTTGTGCGACTTGGTGTCCCGCGAGGATTTGGTGGCGGCCGAAGCCATGGGCCTGGTGAACGTCGAACGCACCGCCGGCGGGCTGATGGCCCGGCTCGCGCACCCGCTGTTCGGTGAGCTTCGCCGCGCGGGCGCGGGCGAGATGTATCTGTCGAAGGTCCGCGGCCGCTTGGCGACCCGGCTGGCGCGCGACGGTGACGCAGACATGCAGGCCACGGTGCGCCGGGCGTTGCTGAGCCTCGAGTCGGATCTGGACCCGCAACCCGGGCTGTATCTGGAATCGGCGCGGCACGCGATGACACTGCTGGACCTGGAGTTGGCCGACCGGCTCGCCAACGCCGCGGCGCAGGCCGGGGCGCCGGGGGCGGCCGGCGTGCGGGCGATGAACCTGATCCTGCTCGGCCGCGGCGAGCAGGCCGAGGGCGCGTTGCGCGCGATCACCGAAAGCGATCCGCCGGATCGCCACTACTGGGCGACCCTGCGCGCGGCCAACCTGGTCTGGATGCTCGGCAGGCCGGCGGACGCCGCGGCGATTCTCGACGACCTGGCCGCGGCCGAGGAGACGCCGGCACAGGTCGCCGAGCGGTTGGCGGTGCAGGCGTGCCTGGATGCGGTCGCCGCGCGCTGCGGGGTCGCCGCCGAAAGGGCAAGGGCCGCATTGGATTCGGAACAGCTGCCGGACTTCCACGCGATGATGGCGTCGCTTGCGTTGATCATGGCCATGGGCGCGTTGGGGCAGGTCGACTGCCTGGCGATCGTGGCCGGGCAGGCGTTGCGCCGCGCGACGACGTCGTTCGAGGCGTCGCACATGCGGTTCTGGTTCGGCGCGGTGTACGGCCGGGCATGCCGGCTGACGGGCCGCATCGACGAATTCGTCGGCTTCGCAAAGGAGGTGGCCGACTCCGCGCGCGACATCCCGGGTCTGGCCTATGCGAACCTGGCCCTGCTGCTCGGAAATGCCGACCTGGCCCGCGGGGCGGTGGCCGACGCGGTGCGGCTGGTACACGAAGCGCTGGCCGGAGCCCAAATACACGCCACCACAAGTGGTTTGCGCCCGGCAAGCTACTTCGCGCTCGCCGAGGCGCACGGCAAGCTCGGGCACGCCGCGGAGGCGAACGATGCGGCCGCGGGGGCGCGATCGTGCGTGCCGGCCGACTACTTCTTCATGCATACCGGCTTGTCACTGGCCGACGGGTGGGCGCTGGCGACCGGCGGGCGCCTGGGCGAGGCCGTGGCGACGGCGCAGGCGGCCGCGCGAGTCGCCCGCGACCGCGGCCAGCCGACCCACGAACTGGCCTGCATACAGGCGGCGGCGCAGTGGGGTGACGCCTCGGGCGCCGGACGGGCCCGCGCGCTGGCCGACACGCTGGCGCTGCCGCTGGCCGATGCCATCGCTTCGCACGCCGAGGCCCTGCGGGCAGGGAACGGTGAGGGCCTCCTCGCGGTTTCGGCCGCCTACCGGGCGATCGGTGACCGGGCCGCGGCCGCCGACGCGGCGGCACAGGCCTCCGTCGCGTTCGTCGAAGGACAGCAGCACAAGCGCGGGCTTTATGCGTCGGCATTGGCCGGCGAGCTTGCCGAGGAGTGCGGCGGTTTGTGCACGCCGGCGTTGCGGACTCCGGCGGGTCTCAAACTCTCGGGTCGCCAGCGCGACGTCATCGAGCTGGTCGTGGCCGGCCTGTCCAACCGTCAGATCGCCGAGAAGTTGGTGATGTCGGTGCGCACCGTGGAGGGCCACGTTTACCGGGCCTGTCAGCGGGTTGGCGCCCAGTCCCGCGAGGAACTCGCGTCGATCATCCGATCGGGACCGGGGTCCGACTGACGGTATTCGAGTAGGCGACTACTCGTGCGCTTGGCGGAAACCGGTCATACCGTTGCGATCTCAACGAGAAAAGGAGAGCGCAATGAAGTACGTAGTGGCGTGGACATACCGCCTGAACGGCACCGCGGCCGAGAACGACGAAAGCCTGCGACGGGGCCTGGCCGCGTACTCGAAGTGGTCTCAACCGCAGACCACGACCTATCACCAGTTCGTCGGCCGCATCGACGGCGGCGGTGGATTCGCGGTGGTGGAATCCGACAATCCGGCCGACTTGGTCGAGACCACAAGCCAATTCGCCACGATCCTGGATTACCAGATCTATCCCGTTGTGGACATCGCCGAAGCCGCGCAGGCGCTGCAGCAGGGCGTGGAGTTCAGGGAGGCGATCGGCTAGGCGCCGAACACCCGCGCCGACGCCCACAGTGCGAGCACCGCGAGCACCAGGGACACCGGCACGGTACACACCCCGAGGCGGGTGTATTCGCCGACGCCGGCGTCGACGTCGTGCTGGCGAAGCACCCGCCGCCACAACAGGTTCGACAGCGAACCGACGTAGGTCAGGTTCGGTCCGATGTTGACCCCGAGCAGCACGGCCAGGATGGCGACCGGCCCGCTCGGCGCGACCAGTGGCAGCAGCACCAGGGTGGCGGGCAGGTTGTTGACCACGTTGGCCAGCACGGCGGCCACCGCCGCGATGGCGAGCAATGCCGGCAGCGTCGAACCGGACGGCAGCACCGCCGACATCGCCTTGTCCATGCCGTTGACCATCACCGCCCGCACGACCACGCCCAGCGCGAGCACGAACACCAGGAACGACACGTGGGCCGACCGCGCGATGTCGACCACCGAGGTATGCCGGCGGCTCAGGCTGCGCACCGCCAGCACCGCCGCGCCCGCGAGGGCGACCCAGGCCGGGTCCACGTCGACGGACTGGGCCACGGCGAACCCGGCCAGCGTCAGCCCCACGACCACCAGCACGAGCACCGGCGGCCGGGGCGCCGGCCCGGGTTGCTCCGGATGGGGCTGCACGCGCAGGTCGCCGGCGAAGAACCAGCGGAATACCGCGTAGAGCGTGACCACCACACCCACCCACGGCAACGCCATCAACAGCGTGAACCGGGTGAACGAAAGGTGGGCGGTGTGAAACGCCAACAAATTGGTCAGATTCGACACCGGCAGCAGCAGGGAGGCTCCGTTGGCCAGGTGCGCGGTGGCGTAGGCGTACGGGCGCACCGGGGTCCGCAGCCGACGGACGGCGGCCAGCACCACCGGGGTCAGCAAGACCACCGCGGTGTCCAGGCTCAGCACGGCGGTGATCAACGAGGCGATGACGAACACCCGCCGCAGCAGCGCCCCCGACCCGACGCTCCCGCGCGTGATCGCCGCACCGGCCGCCTCGAACAGGCCCTCGTCGTCGCACAGCTTGGCGAGCACCAGCACAGCGCCCAGGAACCCGACCACCCCGGAAAGCCCGGCCACCTCCTCGGCCGCCTGACGCACCGATATCGCGCCGACGGCGATCAGGATGAGGGCCGCGGGAACCGCCGCGACCGCCTCCGGCAGGCCCCGCGGGCGCACGACGGCGAAGGCCAGGACGGCAGCCAGCAGCACCAGCGCAAGGGTCAAGGTCAATGTATTGAACCCGTCTCAGGCCCAGGGGTTTTCGCGTCGCCACACGGTGGGCAGGTGCAGCCCGACACCATCCGCCGCGGCCAACTCGTCGAGGATGCGGACGGAGGAGTCCAGGTCGTCGCCCGCGTAGGGCAAGGCCCGCAGCGGTTTTGACAGCGGCCGGAAGAAATCGTCCCAGTGAATCATGATCACCCGGCGCGCCCCCACCGCGCGCACGGTCTCGGTCCAGTAGTCGGTCAAGTACGACCTGGGCTGTAGTCCCAACTGCCCGACCGACAGGTAGACGGCATCGGCGTGGTGACCGGCCAGCGCACCCTTGACGAATCCGGCGCTGCCCTGAATCAGCAACCGCCGGTCCGTCGGCCGGTGGTGGACCAACGTCGACCAGGACTCCCCGCAGCGGTAGGCGGACGCCTTGACCGGCGGGGTCAGCGGCGTGTCGATCGTGCCGGGAAAGCGGTCCGGCGGGCAATGATGGGACTCCACCAGGGTCACGTCGTACGCGCCCAACGTCATTGGCTCACCGCTGGTGGCGATCACGATACGGTCCTCGGGCAGCCCGCAGCCACGCCCGACGTTGGCCGCCGACCGCCCGCCCACCAGTCGCGCGCCGGTGCGGTCGGCGACGAGCGCGGAATCCAGCGCGTGATCGATGTGGGTGTGCACCGGGATGACCGCCTCCAGCGCTGACACGTTGGCCCGCGCCAGGCAGGCGTCCACGCGGGCGGCCGACGGCGCCACCTTGCCGGCGGCCACCCGGGCCAGGCTCGGCCGGGAGAAGTAGCCGTCGGTCAGCAGGGCCGACGAGCCGTCGTCGATCAGCAGCGTCGCCACGCCCAGCCACGTCGCCGATAGGGCCCCGGCTCTGGCGGGCGGCGCGTCGAACCGATCCGCATACCGCGCGATGTCGGGCCGACCGAGTTTGAGCCGCATCAGCTGAACGCCCCGATCTCGACGCCCGCGGCCTCCAGCCCGTCGCGCACGGCCTCCGCGATCTGCACCGCGCCGGGCGAATCGCCGTGCACGCAAACCGATTCCGCGGTGATCGTGACCGGGGTGCCGTCGATGGCGGTGACCCGGCCGGAGGTCACCATGCCGACCACGCGGTCGGCGATCGCCGCCGGGTCTGCAAGCACCGCGCCGGGTTCGCGGCGGGAAACCAACTGGCCGTCCGGCCGGTAGGCGCGGTCGGCGAACGCCTCGGCCACCGTGCGCAGACCGCGGAACGCGGCCTCGTCGAAGAACGCCGAACCCGCCATGCCCAGCACCGGCAGCGCCGGGTCCACCATCCGCACCGCCTCGGCGACCGCGGCCGCCTGGTCGCGGTCGGTCACAATCGTGTTGTACAGCGCGCCATGGGGTTTGACGTAGGACACGGCCGAGCCGGCCGCGCCGGCGAGCGCCTGCAGCGCGCCAATCTGATACGCCACGTCGGCGATCAGGTCCTCGGCGGCGACGTCGATGAAGCGCCTGCCGAACCCGGCCAGGTCGCGATAGCTCACCTGCGCCCCGATGCGGACGCCGCGCTCGGCGGCCGAGCGGCAGACCCGCAGCAGGCCGGCGGGGTCCCCGGCGTGAAACCCGCACGCCACGTTGGCGCTGGTGACGATCCCCAGCATCGCGTCGTCGTCACCCAGGCGCCAGACGCCGAAGCTTTCGCCCAGGTCGGCGTTTAGGTCGATACCGGCCACCCGTCCAGCTTATGGGGCGGCGCCGTCGCCACCCGGAGAGGCGGTCGCCTTTGCCGTCGCTACCGGGTGACGACCGCGGCCGCGATCTGCTGGGCGACGTCGACCGCGGCCGCCCCGGGCAGGAAGGACCCGCAGGCGGCCACGTCGATGACGATGTTGTTGCGCGCGGTGAGCGCACGCTGGCACCGCCAGCCATCCGGGCTACCGACCTGCTCTTCCGACGTGCTCAGCGTGCCGCCCACCTTGTGGGAATCGGCCACCGCCCACGCGATCTCGGGCTGCCCCGGGGGACGGTCGACGAATCGGCGGTTGGCGCAGGCCGACCACCTCCGGACCGATGCGTCGTAGAACGCGTTGGCCTGCCTGGCCGTTGGGTAGGAGATCACGGCCTGGTTGACGGAGTCGTTGCGCACATTGGGGTCGTCATAGCTGTCGTCGAGTCGTTCGCCGCGCACCGCGGTCCAGCCGGTGTCCGCGTATACGGCCTGTTGGGCGGGCCCGGCCATGGCCAGGCAGCTCCTCTCGCTGAACGTCTGGCTGGAGTCCCACATGTCCGGCGTGCGATACCGGAGCCGCATTCCCGCACCCAGGATGTCGTTGACTTTGCCGTCGTCGAGCAGCAGCCCGTCCAGGGCGGTGACGGCCACCGGGGCCTGCGACAGCGGACCGCGGGTGTCCGCGGGCGCGGCGCTTCCGCCGACGACGGTGGTGCAGCCGGTCGTGAGGGCGCACAACGCCGCCTGCAGGACGATCGCGATTTGCCTACGCACCAGAGCCTTTCGGACGCGGGCCCGTCTGTGCCGACCAGCTTAGGCGGCGACCTCCTGTCGACGCCCCAGCGACCAGCAGACCAGGTAGATCAGGAAGGAAATCCCCGCGACGAAGACGGACACCGGTACGCCGGGCGCCAGCGACAGCACGATGCCGCCGACGGCGGAGACCTCGGCGAAGACGACCGAGGCCACCATCGCCGCCGCCGGCGAGGCCACCACCCGGGCGGCCGCCGCCGCCGGCGTGATCAGCAACGACATCACCAGCAGCGCACCCACGATCTGCACGGCCTGCGCGGCCACCACGCCGACCAGGGCGGCGAACACGATGCCCAGCGCCCGAACCGGCACCCCGCGTGCCGCCGCGACGTCGGGGTCGACGGTGGCGAACAACAGCGGGCGGTAGCACGTCGCGATGACGGCAAGGACGAGCAGGCAGACCAGGGCCAGCATGCCCAGCCCGGTGTAGCCGACGCCGACGATCTGCCCGGTGAGCAACGCGAAACTGGTCGCGGTCCGGCCCGGGTAGAGGTAGATGAACAGCACCGCCAGGCCCAGCCCGAAGGCCAGCACCACGCCGATGACCGAATCGCGTTCGCGGGCCCGCCGGCCCAGCACGCCGAACAGCGCGGCCGCCAAAGCGCTGCCGACCAGGGCGCCCAGCCCCACCTCGACGCCGACCAGCAGCGCGAAAGCCGCTCCCGTCAACGACAGTTCGCTCGAGCCGTGCACGGCGAACGACATCTGCCGCATCACGATGAACGGCCCGATCAGCCCGGCCACCAGGCCCAGCAGCGCGGCGGCGAGCAGCGCCTGCTGGACGAAGTCGTGGCGCAGTAGGTGGGCGGTGACGTCGAAGTCGAGCAGGTGGGCCAGCACGCCGGTCAGCCGGTTATTCACCGTGGGCCCAGTCGGTCGTCTCACCGACCACCACGTAGCGGTCCTTGACCTTGACCACCGCGATGTCGGCTCGGTAGAGCGTCGAGAGCGTCTCGGTGGTCATCACCTCGTCGACGGTGCCGATCCGGAACCGTCCGTCGACCAGATAAATCAGCCGGTCGACGTACGGCAGGATCGCGTTGAGGTCGTGGGTGACGACGATGACGGCGGTCCCGGCATCCCGGCGGCGACGGTCGATCAGCGCGGACACCAGTTTGGCGTTCGCCGGGTCCAGGGCCAGCAGCGGCTCGTCGCACAGCAGCAGCATCGGGTCGCTGACCAGCGCCTGCGCGACGCGGATCCGCTGCAGCTCGCCGCCGGACATCACGCCCACCCGGATGTCCGCCAAGTGTTCGGCGTTGACCTGTCGCAGCGCCTCGGCCACGGTCGCGCGGCGGCGGGCGCGGTCGGCGGATCTGCGCGGCATGCCGCCCCAAAGATGCCCGTCGACGCCGAGCCGAACCAGGTCGCGTCCCCGAAGCATCACGTCGGAGTCCATCGGTCGGTGTTGCGGCACGTAGCCGACGCGTCCGCTGCCGGAGTGCATCGGCTCTCCGTCCACCAACGCGACACCGGCGGACAACGGCAGCTGCCCCAGCAGCACCTTCAGCAACGACGTCTTGCCGCTGCCGTTGGGGCCGAGGACGGCGATGAATTCGCCGGGCGACACGGACAGGTCGAGGTGGTCCCACAGCACCCGGTCGCCGAACGCCAGCCGCGCACCGCGCAGCGAGACGGTATCCGGACGGCTGTCGACCGCGCGGACCGCGTCGAGGCTCACGGTTGCACTGACCGGCGCGATTGGAGCGCGGCCAGCAGCTGGTTGACCGTGTTGCGCTGCCACGTCAGGTAATCCGTGCCGTCGGGCAGGGTCTCGCTCACTTCGGTCACCGGCACGCCCGCGCGCCGCGCGGCGTCCCGCACGCCGTTGATCGCGGGGGTCGACGTCTGCGGGTTGACCAGCACCGCCGACACCTGACGATGGTCGATCAGGTCGAGCACGAACGCCATGTCGGCGGGCGAGGGGTCCGTCTCGTTCTCGTTGGCCGCGGTGAAGGCGGCCGGTGTGCGGTTGACCAGACCGGACGCCTCCAGCAGGTAGTGGCCGACGGGTTCGGTCGCGATGACCCCCGTGCCGGGGTAGGCGCTGGCGATGGCGTGTTCGGAGATGGCGATCGCGTCGGCGCCGCGGCAGAAGCCGGCGGCGTTGGCCCGGTAGTCGGCGGCGTTGGCGGGATCGATGGCGGCCATGCGGTCGGCGATCGCGAAGGCGACCGATTTGGCGACGTCGAGGTCGTAGAAGACGTGCTCGTTGGCCGGCTGCTCGGCCGAGTCCCTGTGGAACGAATAGGCGCCGATCGCTTTCACGCCGGGGTGGCCGGCGAGCACTTGGTCCACCCAGGGGTCATAACCGCCACCGTTGTACACCACCAGGGTGGCGTCGGTGATGGCCGCGGCGTCCGCGGGGCTGGCTTGATAGGAGTGCGGGTCGGTGTCGCCCCCGGTCAGGATGGACTTGACCGCGAGGTGACGGCCGGTGACGGCGCTAGCCACGCTGCCCCAGGCGCCGGTCGAGGCGACGATGGCGGCCGCCCGCGGGTGTGCCGGGCCGCCGCAGCCCGTGCCCGCGGCCAGCAGGATCAGCACGGCGGGCAGCCAGCGCAGCGCGCCGGCCACCGCGATTCGTCCCCGCGTCAGCGCCATGCGTGCGTCCGATGTCCTCTCGCCGGCCGGTCGGCCGACCCATAATACTAATGAAAATCGTTTCCATTACAAAGCGGCGAGTGGAAGCCGCTTAGGCGCGCATCCGGATTCGCTGTAGCGTCACCGATTGTGAGTCCCGCACCACGCCCGCGTGCGACTCTGGCGTCGTTGGCGGACGAACTGAAGGTTTCGCGCACCACGATCTCCAACGCCTTCAACCGGCCGGATCAACTCTCGGCCGACCTACGCGAACGCGTGCTCGCGACGGCCAAGCGGCTGGGGTACGCGGGTCCCGACCCGGTGGCGCGCTCGCTGCGCACCCGGAAGGCCGGCGCGGTCGGCCTCGTGATGGCCGAGCCGCTCACTTACTTCTTCAGCGATCCGGCGGCGCGGGACTTCGTCGCCGGAGTCGCGCAGTCCTGCGAAGAGCTGGGGCAGGGCCTGCTGCTGGTGGCCGTCGGGCCCGGCCGCAGCATGGAGGACGGGACGGGCGCCGTGCTCGGCGCCGGGGTGGACGGCTTCGTCGTGTATTCGGTGTGCGACGAGGACCCGTACCTTCAGGTCGTCCTGCAGCGCCGATTGCCGGTCGTGGTCGTCGACCAGCCGAAGGGGCTCGCCGGCGTGTCCCGGGTGGGGATCGACGATCGGGCGGCGATGCGTGAGTTGGCCGACTACGTGCTGGGGCTGGGGCACCGCGAGATCGGGCTGCTGACCATGCGGCTGGGCCGGGACCGCCGACAGGGGCTGGTGGATGCCGAGCGGTTGCGGTCACCGGCGTTCGACGTGCAGCGTGAACGCGTCATCGGTGTCTGGGAGGCGATGTCGGCCGCCGGTGTCGACCCCGATGCGCTGACCGTGGTGGAGAGCTACGAGCACCTGCCGGAGTCCGGGGGGACCGCCGCCAAGGTGGCCCTGGAGGCCAACCCCCGCATCACCGCGTTGATGTGCACGGCGGACATCTTGGCGCTTTCGGCCATGGATTACCTTCGCGCACATGGCATTTACGTCCCCGGCCAGATGACCGTCACCGGTTTCGACGGCGTGCCCGATGCGATCGGCCGGGGGTTGACGACGGTGGCCCAGCCGAGCCTGCAGAAGGGCCGCCGGGCGGGGGAGTTGCTGTTGCGTCCGCCGCGGTCGGGCCTGCCGGTCGTCGAGGTGCTGGACACGGAGTTGATCCGCGGCCGCACCGCCGGTCCGCCGGCTTAGCTAAGAGTCCTGATCCCCGATCAGCAACCGCACGGCCAGATCCAGCCGCTTGCTGACGTCGGTGGCCGAGGCCCGCCGGGTGAGCCAGGCGAGCAGGTTGGACAGCCACACGTCGGAGATCACCCGGGCGATGTGGTACTGGTCCTCGGTCGGTTCGCCGTCGGCCATCGCGCGGGCGAACATGGAGTCGATCAGCTTCTCGACCTGGTCGACCTCGCTGGCCGCCGACGCGTCGGCGAACACGTAGGCGCGCGTCATGGCCTCGGTGAGCAGCGGATTGCGCTGCATCGCGCGGTTGAGCTTGCCGACCATGAAGTTCAGCCGCTGAAACGGCGTTCCCCCGGCGACCGACGACCGGTCGGTCTTGGCGTCGATCCGGCTGAACTCCCGGCCCAGGGCCGACACCAGCAGGTGCACCTTCGACGGGAAATACCGGTACAGCGTGCCCACCGCCACGTCGGCGCGGTCAGCGACGGCGCGCATCTGGACCGCCTCGTAGCCACCCTTCGACGCGATCGCCATGGTGGCGTCCAGGATCCGCTTGCGGCGCTCCCGCTGTGCTTCCGAGCCGAGTTCGGACTCCGCCAGTACCGCCACGTTCATCACCTCACGCGGCTGCGAGTCTGAACCGCGGCTCGCGTTGGCCCTCGAGTTGGCACTGGCTGGCATATCGCGGGTTGCTCCTGTTCCTGGCGGCTCGCTTGCAAACGATACGCATGCTGAGTGTGAATTTCCCACCTCCGTACCGCCGGGACAGCCGCGTGTGCTGCTGTGATGACGTTCGACTTGACGGTCGATCGCTGGCACTATTAGAACACGTTCTAGTCTGCGACGAGGCGGGTTGCGCAGCGACCCGAGCCGAGCAGGAGAATCGAGAGCTAGGGGTCGTAGGCCCCGAGTCATGTCGAGTCAACGGACGTGGAGGTCCCGAGGGTGGTAGCGACCGTCACAGACGAGCAGTTCGCCGCGCGCGCCCTGGTGCGCGACTGGGCCCGCAATTCGACGTCGGGGCCGGGCGGGACGACGGCGATCCGCGAGGTCGAGCAGGGCGACGCCGACGCGTGGCGCCCGGTCTTCGCCCGCCTTGCCGAGCTGGGCATCTTCGGCGTCGCGATCGCCGAGGAGCATGGCGGCGCCGACGGCAGCGTCGAGGACTTGTGCGCGATGGTCGAGGAGGCGGCCAAGGCGCTGGTTCCCGGCCCCGTCGCGACGACCGCGCTGGCGACGCTCGTCGTCACCGACCCCGAACTGCTGGCGGCGCTGGCCGCCGGCGAACGCTTCGCCGGGCTGGCGCTCGAGGGTGACGCCCAGTTCGACGGCCAGCGCGCCTCCGGAACCCTGCCGCTCGTGCTGGGCGCCGCCGACGGCGGTGTCCTCCTGCTGCCGGCCGGCGACGAGTGGCTCCTCGTCGACACCGAGAGCGACGGCGTGCAGGTCGAGCCGCTGGAGGCGACCGATTTCTCCCGCCCGTTGGCCAGGGTGGTGCTGACGTCGGCGCCGGCCGCCGTCGTGTCGGAGTCGCGTCGGCGCGTCGACGAACTGGCGGCCACCGTGCTGGCCGCCGAGGCGGCCGGCCTGACCCGCTGGGCGCTGGACACCGCCGTCGACTACGCCAAGGTCCGCGAGCAGTTCGGCAAGCCGATCGGCAGCTTCCAGGCCGTCAAGCACCTGTGCGCCGAGATGCTGTGCCGCGCAGAGCAGACCGAGGTGGCCGCCGCCGACGCCGCCCGCGCCGCGGCCGAGCCCGATCCGGACCAGTTCGCCATCGCGGCCGCGCTGGCCGCGAGCATCGGCATCACGGCGGCCAAGGCCAACCTCAAGGACTGCATCCAGGTGCTCGGCGGCATCGGCTGCACCTGGGAGCACGACGCGCACCTGTACCTGCGGCGGGCGCACGCGATCGGCCGGTTCCTCGGCGGCGCCGAGCGCTGG